>JAPCWD010000011.1 GCA_025943965.1 Synergistaceae bacterium DZ-S4 | reverse complement strand
GACAACAGCACATTTGAAGTGAACCTGATCGTACCGATCGCAATGCAGCCGGGACTGCGCTTCGCAGTACGCGAAGGCGGCCGCACGGTAGGCGCAGGCGTCGTTACTGAGATCATAGACTAGCAGCTGAACGAGGCGGCTGTAAAAATCAGCCGCCTATTAAAAACTTTTTGTATGGAGTGAAAGAATAATGGCGGATATCGTCGGTCTTCAGTGCACAACATGCAAGCGCCGCAACTATGTGACGCTTGTCAACAAGAAAAAGGCTACCAAAAAACTTGAAAAAAAGAAATATTGCAAGTTCTGTGACAAACATACCTTGCATAAGGAGTGCAAGTAGGGTAAAATAACCTCCGCACGCAGGTCTGTAGCTCGAACTGGTTAGAGCACCGCACTCCAAATGCGGGGGTTGAGGGTTCGAATCCTTCCAGGCCTGCCATTTTGTTTTTGCCGGTTTTTGTTTAGGTTCTAGAAATATCAAAGTTTGAGAATGAGGAGGTCGGGGTTATGGAAAAAGTCCTCGACTACATCCGGGAATCAAGAGCTGAACTGAAAAAGGTCACATGGCCCACAAGGCAGCAAATGTGGTATTCAACGATCGTAGTCATTGTGGTAACTTTCATGGTTTCAGCCTATCTCGGGCTGGTAGATTTGCTTCTCACGGGAGTATTCTCCAAAATCGTCCGATAGCCTGGATCAGATATGGCTTTCGAGTCTCGACTGTAACCTGGAGGTGAAGGGGGCTGCGGCCCTCTTTTAGGCATGAGCGAAATATTTGGTAACACACAGGAACGAAGCTGGTACATAGTCCAGACCTATTCCGGCTACGAGAATAAGGTCAAGGCGAACCTTGAGCAGAGGATCGCGACGATGGGTATGGAAGACAGGATCTTCCGTGTCCTTGTCCCAATTGAAGAGAAAGTTTACATCAAAGAGGGCAAAACAAAGCGGATCCGGAGAAAGATCTTCCCGAGCTATGTGCTCGTGGAGATGATCCTCGAGGACCAGTCCTGGTATGTAGTTCGCCATACACCCGGAGTGACGGGATTTGTCGGATCGGGAAACCATCCTATCCCCCTTACCCCTAAAGAGGTAGAGGAGATAATGAACAAGCTTGGCAAAGAGGCGAAGCCTAAGGTCGAAGTCGATTTCCAGGTGGGAGATACGATCCAGGTCAGGAGTGGACCATTTGCGGGACAGGCCGGTCCTGTCATCGGTATTGATGCGGACAAGGGCAAGATAAAGTTCAGCGTAACGGTATTCGGACGTGAGACCATTGTTGAAGCGGACTATACCGAGCTGGAAAAGATCTGACAGAAACAGTCACTGCTTTAATTTTGCATAGCGCACATTGACAAAAGAATGATCGCCCGATGAGGGCTTTACATAAGCAGCAAAACCAAGGAGGTAACATGTACTATGGCAAAGAAGGTAATTGGGGAGCTTAAACTGCAGCTTCCCGCAGGAAAAGCGACACCGGCGCCGCCGGTAGGACCTGCGCTCGGACAGCGCGGCATTAACATAATGGAATTCGTCAAGGCTTTCAACGCCAAGACGGCGGACAAAGTTGGGATGATCATCCCGGTCGTTATCACAGTATACGCTGACCGCAGCTTCTCTTTTATCCTCAAGACCCCCCCCGCGAGCATCCTGATCAAGAAAGCTGCGGGCAAGGAAAAGGGCTCCTCTGTCCCCAACAAGGACAAGGTAGGAAAGATAACAAAGAAGCAGGTCCAGGAGATCGCGGCTCTCAAGATGCCCGACCTCAATGCGAACGACATCGACGCTGCAATGAAGATGATCGAAGGCACAGCCCGTTCGATGGGCATCGAGGTAGTCGGTTAGAAATACCGGCTAGATGACTTCCCGGATATCCGGGATGTGGGAGGAGGATCTCTGGTCTTCCGACATTACCACGAGGAGGAATAATAATGTCAAAAAAAGGTAAGCGCTACAAGGCACTGCTCGAAAAAGTAGATCTCACGAAGCAGTATTCAATTTCAGAGGCTGTCGCAATAGCGAAGGAATGTGCAACGGCTAAATTCGACGAAAGCCTCGAACTCCATGTTCGTCTCGGCGTAGACCCCCGCCATGCAGACCAGCAGGTAAGAAGCACGATCGTCCTTCCGCACGGGACAGGCCACACAAAGAAGGTGTGTGTCCTTGCACTCGGAGACAAGCAGAAGGAAGCTCAGGACGCAGGCGCGGACATCGTCGGAGGCGAAGATCTTGTAAAAGAGATCGCTGAAGGCAGGATGGATTTCGATGCAGTAATCGCCACACCGGACATAATGAAATCAGCCGGACGTCTCGGCAAAGTTCTCGGTCCCCGCGGACTTATGCCAAGCGCAAAGGCGAATACAGTTACGTTCGACGTTGCCGGTGCTGTCAAAGAGATCAAAGCCGGTCGTATCGAGTTCCGTGTCGATAAAACAGCTATTACGCACAACGCGGTAGGCAGAGCATCTTTCCCGGCAGAACACCTTGAAAACAACGTCAAGGCGCTCTTCAGAGCCATCCTCAAAGCCCGCCCTGCAGCTGTAAAGGGTACCTATGTCAAAAGCATGACCCTTGCAACGACTATGGGAGTTGGAATTTCCGTAGATCCCGTCCAGGCCCAGAAAGACACAACAGCAGAATAAATTTCTGAACTCACATGAGAAAAAGTAAGGGGGATGCTTGCGCGTCCCCCTTACTTTTTCTTTAATGCTTTTTTCGGAACTGAGATCAAATTATTTTTTCGGCACCCTCTTGACCGCGTTTTCCACAACGTTTGTGATATGCCTCGTCAATGTAGGCAAAGGGGTGAAGAGGTCCTCTGCGGTGCTGGCCGTTACGTTGACGCCGTAGATCAAAGTATTGTCCCTCGAGTTCCGAAGTTCCAGCCTTACCGCCCCCAGTGCGGATGTTTCGTCCCACGCGGGCTTGATCTTCTGGTAGCTTATGGGTACGCTCCGTGTCTCCCATTTGCCGTTTACATATACGGAGCGGTTTTCGTACCTTGTATCCCAGACGACCTCCTGAGGGTGGTGGACGGTCGTGTATGCGCATTTCGTGACGGTTGCCGACAATATTGCGTCTGTGTATTCCGGGGAGAGTGAGAGCGCCTTCTCAGCGGTCTTGTCCCTGCCGGTTTTTTCTGAAGGTCCGGTGCCTTTGACAAAGTCATCCCTTTCGATTATCTGTTCTGGGGTCTTTACAAGGAAACTGAAACCGCCCTTTTCCTGGGATGTCAGTTCTCTCCACCTCTGCTGGACAGAATCGTCAAGGAAAGGCTCGTTCGGAGGTATCGTGATCTCATACATTACTGGAAGCGCCAGTACGGATTTGATCGAGGAATAATCGTATTCTTTGTTTCTAAATTCCTCAGCGGCCGGTTTTGCCATCGATGATGATGCAATGGAAATAAGAATGCATGCCAGGATAAGTGTCAAGAGCCTTTTCATGTTGAAACTCCTCCGTATATTATTTGTGCCTTGATATCATGCTGATTATTTTACATTACAAAAGCCGGATGATGTTGATAAAATTGTTGTCTGTACCAAATATTTTGCTGAGTTTTCCCTCCGGGCATAGATATCGGATATCAGGAACAGTTACAGCAACAATATTTGGGGTGCTGTACAAATTATCATCCTTATTGTATAATCTCACAGCTTAGACTCAAGACAGCAGGTGCGCTTGCGCTTAATTTCCTGCCGAGGTCTGCGAAGGATAACCGTGCCCCATTAACTCAATTACTGCACGTATTATGGCTTCCGGACTCCCCTTGAGTGACGGAGGCCTTTTTTATTGTCGGCATCCGATCACAACATCAACAGGAGGTGAAATTGAATGCCAACACAAGCAAAACGTGAAACGATCGATTCCCTGGTAGGACTGCTCAACAAGAGCAACGCAGTCTTCATCACCGAGTACCGCGGCCTCACAGTCAAGAAGATCAGCGACTGCCGCAAACGCATCCGCGAGGCAGGCGGCGAGATGAAGGTGTGCAAGAACACACTTATGCGCATAGCCTTTACGGAGGCGGGCATAACACATGCACCTGAGTTTGACTCAGGCCCGAACGGCTACGTTCTCTCCTACGGCGACGTGGCATCTGTAGCGAAAGCCATCCGCGACTTCTCAAAAGAGAAGGGAAACGAGGCCCTGATAGTGAAGGCGGCGGTCCTTGAAGGAAAGATCCTCAGCAAGGAACAGGTCTTCGCGCTTGCGGACCTTCCCTCAAAGGAAGTTCTCATCGCCCAGGTCGTCGGTACCATCGCAGCTCCTCTCAGGGGACTCGTCACAGTACTTTCCGGCCCTGCAAGAGGACTCGTCACATGCCTCTCGCAGATCAAGGACAAAAAGGAAGCGGCATAGCCGGTATGAGTGGCAAATTTGCCGCATAGCAGCATAAAAATTTAAAATATCCTTAGGAGGATGAATTAGTATGACACGTGAAGATATCATCAAGGCAATTGAAGAAATGTCAGTACTTGAGCTCTCCGAGCTCGTGAAGGAACTCGAGGACAAATTTGGCGTATCGGCAGCGGCACCCGCGATGATGATGCCTATGGCCGGCGCAGCAGCACCCGCAGCGGCAGTCGAAGAAGAGAAGACAGAGTTCGACGTAGTCCTCGCTGACCACGGCGCAAACAAGATCGGCGTCATCAAGGTCGTTCGTGAGATCACCGGCCTCGGCCTCAAAGAAGCCAAAGAGCTCGTAGACGGCGCACCCAAGACCGTAAAAGAGCAGGCTGCAAAGGAAGAAGCCGAAGAGATGAAGAAGAAACTCGAAGAAGCCGGAGCAAAGGTGGAACTCAAGTAGTCCGATCTCTTATGATTTTGGAACAGATAAAACGGGACCCCGCCATCAGATCGGGGTCCCGTTTTTTTGATCTGAATATTGTCTGACCGGACAAGAAAGGTCAGTTTCTGACTCCTGAATCCTCCCTGAATATCAGCACACCGTAAGGTATTGGGCGCTCGGCATCGTTGCTGTTGCTTGGAAGGGTGAAGGTGTTTCCCCTCCACCAGAGAGAGCTGGACCCTCCGCCGTCAAGGTTCAGTGCCGTAGACATCCCCAGCCACCTGCATACCTTCCTTGTCTCCTCAATGGTCGCACCAACGCTGTGCATATTGTCCCTGCCGTCTATGACCGCCCACATGATTTTTTTGCCGTCAGTCCCTACCATAGTCCGTGGATGCCGCATATTGAGGACGTTTTCTTTGATGTTTTCAGTATTGTCCGTATATTCGCCGTTCTTAAGCAGGAGCGGACCGGCCTGGAGCATCTCGGTATATTGGTCGAAGCGTCTGTCGGAATTTATGTCAGCTGTCTCCCTGCCGTCTACGAAGACCGTTTCCCCTTTGTCGTTCCAGCCGAACGCGGACCGCTGCGGCCAGAACTTCGCGTTGTCGGTGTATCCCTGCCTTCGAAGCACGCCTATCGGTTTTGCCCCGGCAAAATAACCTCCGTTGATCCCTCCGACGACGCCGTAGTTTTCGACGGCTATGGTGGCTAGGGGTGCCTTGTTTGCACCGACCATGACCGCTGTAGCTATCTGGCATTTAACTGCGTCCATGTCGACTGTTATCATCGCCGCGAAGAGGGGTTCGTTGACCCCCGTTTCCAAATTTCCGTTTGCCGGGCCTGAAGGGTCGCCTATCCCGTGTTTAAACATAGTCAGCGTAGTACCCTCTGATGAGAATGAGTCCTTCCAGGATACTTTTTTCCTGCAGAGTTCGAGCCAGTCTGTCAGTGCTTTTATATCTTCTTCGCCTAACGGTCTCTCAAGGCCGTTCAGGATCGCCGACGGAAGAGAAGGGGATATCTTTTTTGCTATTTCCGCCACAGGATCCAGATGGCTCCATTCCGGCAATATCGTGACCTGGTCATAGGCGGTTATGACGAAGCCCCAGCCCATCGATTCAAACACGAGCCTCAGGGCTGAGGAACCGGTCATTTCATCATCAGTATCAGTCAGATATTTTGCGGGCACTTTGTGTCCCAGTGATTTGAAAATATACGGCATAAGCTCATCCTTTGTGACCGCGAAGGATGAGCCGGCTAAGGCAAACAGGAGGGCCAAAGTTAATAAAACAGTCGCGCAGGTTTTTGTTTTTCCTGCCGTAGTAAGTCTTTTCATGCCCTTATGATAGTATTGACACCATTTAACCTAATCAGTATAATGGCCCATGTTCGACTTCGGGGTTTTAGCTCAGTTGGGAGAGCGCTTGAATGGCATTCAAGAGGTCAGGGGTTCGAATCCCCTAAGCTCCACCAGGTAATTATATGCCCGCCTTTCGAGGCGGGTGTTTTTTTTATTCCCAAAAGCATCCGGAATTTTGGTCTAGAATTATTTTTCTCTATTTTGCCGTAAGCAATCTTGTTCTGAACAAAATCCAAAGTTGGCGTATACTCTGAGGTATGTTTGTCAAAGGATCACCAATCGGTCAAAAGGAGCCTTGGTCATGAAGATACTGGGTTTTAAAAAGATCGACGCTTTCACGAAGGGAAGCTCTTCAGGCAACCCTGCCGGTTATGTTCTTCTGGACCGGATGGACAGCCTGAGTGAGGGAGAGATGCAGAAACTCGCATCCGAACTCAAAGGCTTTGTCAGCGAAGTGGGCTTTGCCTGCAGGGAGCCCGGCGGATTTCATCTGAAGTACTATTCGTCTGAATGCGAAGTCGCATTCTGCGGACATGCAACTATCGCCATCATGTATGACCTCATCTCGACAGATACGGAACTGCTTGAGGAAAAGGAGCTGAAGATCAGGGTCAGGGCGGAGACCTTGCCTGTCTTCAACCGCCTGAGGGAAGAGGATGCGGTCTACATAACAGCCCCGGAGCCGGGATTTCTTCAAAGGGATATCAGTCGAAACGAGATAGCTGAAGCACTTGGTGCGGACGTGGAAGCTATAAAGGCAGAAAGAGCAGTCAGAGTAATAGACGGCGGTCTCAGGACCCTAATAGTCCCTCTGGCTTCCCTCATGGACTGTATTGAACTCTTCCCGGATCAGGAGAAGCTCAGGAGATTTTCCACGGAAAAAGATTTTGACATAGTACACGTATATACCGACGAGGTAAGTACAAAAGGGACAAAATACAGGACCCGCGTCTTCGCGCCCAAATACGGATACCTGGAAGACCCTGCCACGGGCTCCGGAAATTCGGCATTTGGATATTATCTTATCGACGAAGGCATGTGGGAGGATGATTTCTCGATAGAACAGGGACCCTCCCGGAACTCCCCCAATATCGTCAGGATAAGGCGCCTAACCGGAGAGAGGGCTGACAGGATACTTTTCGGAGGATCAGCCACGACCAGGATAGAGGGCAAGTATCACCTCCACTGAATCATAAAAAAGATCAACGAGGGAGGCCTGTTTTCATTTCAGGCCTCCCCTTTTATCGCCGGGTCCGGGATAGCCGCGTGTCCTCTGCTCCAGGTCCCGGCAATTATGTGACAATGTATAATTAAGGCGGACATATACAGTGTAATTGCATATGTCCGAAAGTGAAAACATGGTAGAATTACCGGGTATAACAGCCGATCACATGATCAAATGAAAATGTATACAGAGCCGCCGAGGTGTAATTGATTTTGAGGGTGAAAAAAATCAACAGCAAAGCAGGAATAATTGCTGCATTAACAACTGCAGCCGCAGGGATCGCCCTTGTGGTCCTGACTCAGGTGGACTTCCTGGGGGATCTTGTCGTGGACCAGATCAGCAATGCCGTAAGGGACCAGCTCAACGTCGAGCTTGTCATGCCTGCCCTTTCCGGCAACCCCGTCATGGGCTTCGAAGGGAAGGAAATGTCCTTTGTCCGTTCCGATGACAAGCTCCTCACGATTGATAAGATAGACATAAACCTCTCCCTCCCCAGCCTTCTTAAAAATTCACCCCGCATATCCACCCTGGTGATAGAGGGCCTAAGCACCGACTATGATTCGCTGCTTAAGATGGTGCCGGAGAAAAAGGGGAGCGCGGGAACAAAGGATATCCCTATGGACAAGATAATACTGAACGAGGTCAGGGTATCCTCCCAATGGGGGCTCCTCGAGCTGGACGACAGCTCGCTTGAACTTCGCGGACTGGAGTGGTTCGCCCCCGTGCTCAAGGGCAAGTTCCGTGATATCCCATTTTCAGTATTCGGAGTAGTCAGAAAGGAAGAAGAAAACTGGCTGCTTGACGGCTTCTCCGCCAAGCTTGACGAAGGTTCCGCCAAAGCCTCCGGAGCTGTATATCCTGTTCCGGATTTCAAAGCTGATATAAAAGATGCCGACCTGCGGACGATAGCCTCGATATTCCCGAACTTCTCGAAATATGGCGTAACGGGCACATTGACGGCAAAGATGGAAATGAGGGGCGAGGGCAGGGACATCTTCACTTCTGGAGAAGGGGTCCTTAAAAAGGCTGTTGTCGGAAAGGTGCCGCTTGAAGAGGTAGCGGCCAAATGGAGATACGAAGAGGGTGTTCTTGATATCTCGCTTGAGGAGAGCAAGGTCTTCGACTCATCACTCCGGGGATCGATGAAGCTTGATACAAGGGCCCCGGGGAAATATCTCGAACTGAAAGCCGATGCGCGGAACCTCCGCTTCGCAGACTGGACTGACAAGATAGCCCATGAGATAGCAGGGAACGCAGCGATGCTGAAAGGCAGCATCACCGCTATGGAGGCAGACCTTAAGGGCCCGCTGGACGCGCTTGTAGGGAAAGTCGAGATAGCTCCCTCAAACGTTGCGTACAACAATATGAAGTTCACAGCGCTGCAGGGGAAGGCGCTCTTTGAGGGCAGGCCTTCAGGGAAATTAGATCTCTCGGCTCTCAGCGAGGGAAGGGAAATAAAGCTCGCAGGAACTCTCAGCATCGCCGACGGAGTGCCTGTCGATCTTAAACTGAACGCGAGGGCGATAAAGCTGGAAGAACTTGGAAAAGCGTTCAGCGAACTGGGAAAATACGAACTTAAGGGTACCGCCGATGTCTCTGCGAAAATCGGGGGAGAAATAAGCGCAATGAAGGTGAAGGCGGACATCACCTCGCCCTCCGCGGAGATAAAGGGGATAGGAAAGCTTACGAGGGTCAAGGCATCCCCCGAGTACGACGTTTCGCTGGGAACTTTCAGGCTGACGAATGCGTCCCTTCTCTGGAACGGGGCGCTTATCACGGCTTCGGGCAATATGAAGGATATAGGGGGAACACCCGAGCTCTCCTTCAGCGGAGCGATAAAGAACGCCTCCCTCAGCGGCTTTCATAGCACACTCGGAGTCCTCAAAACTTTGAATATATCCGGAGATGCTTCGGGAACATGGACTCTTAGGGGAAAGACAGATTCTCCTGAGGCGCTGCTGAAGCTCAGGGTCTCAAACGGCAGGTTCATGGATCTCGAGGTCTCAAGATTTCATACTGAAATGGCATATTCATCAAATAAGCTTGACTTCAGGAAGATGGATGCAGAAATGGCCGGAGGCAGTGCGGACCTCAAAGGCAAAGTCGACCTTCCGTATAAGGCATCCAGCGGATCTTCTCCTGTCAGGTGGGAATTCGAAGGCAGAGTCAGGAGAGTGGACATCTCGGCCCTCAACGGACTTTTTGGCATGGAGCAGGATATCGAAGGACCGTGCTCGGGTGAGATCAAGGTGGGCGATGACGGAAGAGGCATCAGATGGAACGCGGACATTTCGTCAGAAGGCCTCAGGTGGAAGGAGTTCTCAGCTGACGGGGCCACAGGCAGCCTGAGCGGTGATCCAAAGGAGATCAGGATCAGCAATGTAAAGGTCGATTTCCTGAGGGGAAAGCATCTCCTCACCGGTAAGATCATCCCTTCGCCGGCGGGCAGGCCTTTCTCAGAATCCATGCTCGATCTGAAGATCGCATCTGAAAATATAAACATGTATGAGTTGCTGAGGAAACACCTGCCGGTAGTAAGGGGCGTGCAGGGCCTTATAAAAAGCGAAGTTCTGGTCGGAGGTACAGTTGAAAAGCCTCTTTTGAACGGCAGCGGTACGCTGGCACCTTTCAGGTACAGGGGATTTCTGCTCCCGATGGTAGATGTCGCGTTCAACGGCAGCCTGATAGACATTAAAGTTTCAGAAGCTAAGGCAAGGCTTGCACGAGGTGAATTGACGGCTAACGGCAGAGTCTACATGGAGAACGGAAAATGGCATGGAGCCCTTGACACTAAAGGCAAAGATATTGACCTCAGGCAGATAGGAGCCTACTTGCCTGACCAGTTCAGGCGGAGGTTCGGAGGAAACGCCAGCTTCAAGTTCACCGGCAGGGGAGAGGTCGACAATTTCAGCGGAGAAGGTTCATTTTCTTCTGAAAGGATGAGATTCCTGGGATTGAGGATAAGGAACGTCAACGCCCCGTTTTACATCTCCGAAGGCTATGCGGTCATGGAAGACGTGAAGGCTGAGACGAACGGCGGAGCTGTTACAGGCGGACTTGCAATGGACATAGCGAAGAGCAGCTGGGGCGGCAACCTTACAGTGATGAGCGCCGACGTGGCTCCCATGATAAAACAGGCTTTTCCCTCCCTTTCGGGTTCGATTTCGGGCAAAGGAGACCTTAAGATCAGGGCAGGGGGCGAACCGGGAAGGATGAGCACCGTCAATGCCGCAGGGGTCCTCTTCCTTAGGGACGGAGAGATCTCCGGCTTTGAAGCGGTAGAGGCCGCAAAAAAATATACAAAGGGCAAACCGCTCCTCTTCAAAACGGTCCAGACGGCATTCACCCTTGACGAAGGGTACCTGACGATCCTTCCCGGAAGCCAGGCTGTGGCGCCTCCCGGAGATCCCGTATATCGTTATGTCATGCTTGACGGTCTGGTAAACAAGAAAAAAGAGATGAGCCTCTTTGCCATGGGCAAAGTAAATATTCAGGCTTTGAACGCCCTCCTCGGAGCGCTTCAGGGGATCATAAACGTCGGCATGGAATTCACGGGTGAGCTTGACAGAAGCGCGCTGCTGCAGAACTTCCTCGGAGGAGTCCTGTCAGGCTTCACAAGGACAGATTTCCGTTTCGTTACGATGAATATAAACGGAACTATGGATTCTCCGAGCTTCAGCAACGTAAAGGTCGACAAATCGGAGCAGATGACAAGCCCAAGGAACGTGATACCGAAGTCGGCCAGCGATCCGAATGAAAAAGACTATCAGGGCAGGGATACTGTCTTCAGACTTAAATTTGAAATCCCTGTCGGCCCCGGAGTAAGCTATACCAACGGGAATAATATCGGCGGACAGATCATAGAGCAGACGCTCGGAAACATACTGCAGGGGATAGACTTTGGAAACTGACGGTGAGAGGATGTTCAAATCAGGGATCACCCTCATCCTGGGGGGTGCCAGAAGCGGGAAGAGCACCTTTGCTGAAAGGCTGGCTAAGTGTGCTGCCTCCCATGTTACGTACCTTGCGGCTGCGGACGCCCGGGACGCAGAGATGCAGGAACGCATTGCCATACACAAAAAGAGAAGGCCTGCGGGATGGGAGACCTTCGAAGGAGATCCCTACGAGATATGTGCGGCTGTAAAGAGAATAAGGGGGGTCCTTCTGCTTGACTGCCTCACGCTGTGGCTGACCCGCCTCTTCCTTGAAGGGGGGCTTGCGGAAAACGCCTCGGGATCCGAGTGGCAGGCAAGGGAAGAACAAATAAGGGCAATGACCGAAGATCTCTGTTCTATCCCTCGAGAAGGGACGCACCTGATAATTGTGAGCAACGAGGTCGGTTTCGGCCTCGTGCCGACTTATATAATGGGCAGGCGATTCAGGGATCTGCAGGGCAGGATGAACCAGCTCTGCGCTTCAAAGGCGGAAAGAGTCGCCCTTGTAGTCGCAGGCTGCCCTCTGTGGGTCAAAGGGTCGATGGAGGAGAGTTGGCAATGAAGAGCGTAAAATTCCGGGAATATATGGACAGGCTGACTGATGAGATCAGAAACGAGGGATCGAGGCTTGACTTCATTGGCAGGTTAGTTGTGGCATGGACCCTGCTCTCGCGCATCCCGCTGCCCAAAAAGCTGTGGCCGTCGGAGATGCCGACAGGCAACAGGACACTTCCTCTTGCCCCCCTTGCCGGAGGGCTTCTCGGCCTGCTTGTCGGGATCGCAGTGTCTGTCGTGAGATCCCTGGGATTAGGCGCGCCCGGCTCCATTTGGATAGGCGTCTTGTTTTACTCGATAATAGGATGGTCACTGCACCTCGACGGGTGGGGGGATCTCTGGGACGGAATAGGCTCGGGCCGGCAGGGCGAGGAGCTCCGTTCCGTAATGAAGGACAGCAGGCTTGGAGCTTATGGGGCTGTCGGCCTCATACTCGCATTCGGACTCTGGACATCCCTGGCGGGATCTGTCCGGCCTGACAGACTCACAACCGCGTTGATCGTTTCCGCTGCTTCCGGCAGATTTGCATGCTGCACAGCTGCCTACATGGGCAGGTATCCTTGGGAGAGCGGCATGGGCAAAGGCTGGGTGGACACCTTCACAGGATATGATCTCTTCATCTCATTGATCGCGTTTTTTGTCTTCATGCCGATCGCGCCGGTCAGGTGGTTCTTCTCAGCTGCGGCCGCCCTTATAACGGGTTTCGGGATGGCGGACTGGATGAACTCCAGGCTCGGCGGAGTGAACGGCGATGTCCTGGGCGCCGCTGCCGTGGCAGCTGAGATAGCCTCTTTAGCGGTATTCTCGGCATGAACACTTTCAGGCCGAGGCTTATCGCAGTTGACATGGATGGTACGATCCTTAACAGCTCAAGCGAACTTTCAGCAAGGACAAGGAACGCTCTCCGGTCCGCTATCTCGTCAGGGATAACTGTTGTCACCGCGACGGGAAGGATGTATCCTTCAGCCCTCCCCGTGATCAGGGAGGTAGGCATAACAGCCCCCTGCATATTCTACAACGGTGCTGTCGTGCGCGATCCCCTTTCTGGTAAGACCATCCACGAAAGAGGAGTAGGAAGGGAACTGACTGCGGAAGTCCTCTCCTTCTACCGGCAGCAGGGATGGTACATACAGGTCTACAGCGATGACAGGCTCTATGTGACGGACAGCAGCGACCCAAGAAGCAGATTCTACGAAAACATATCAAAAATACGGCCCGTCTCGGTCGGTGAAAAGTTCTGGGACCTTGACGTCGATTCAACGAAACTTCTGGGCATAGCGCTGGAAGAAGACGATTTCCGCCTGATGGCAGAGAGGACTGTCTCGCGCTTTGGCGGCCGGATCTACACTGCGACTTCGTGGGGGGCTTTTGTTGAGATGACCCACCCCGATGTTAACAAGGCGAAGGGGCTTGCGATAGTTGCGGAAAGGCTCGGGATCGACAGGTGCGATGTCCTTGCGATAGGTGACGGCTCCAACGACAGGGAAATGATCGGATGGGCAGGGTACGGCGTTGCTATGGGCAATTCACCAACTGATGTAAGAGCGGCGGCGGATGAGACAACTTTAGACAATGACAGCGACGGGGCGGCAGTGATAGTTGAAAGATATCTGTAACGGGGGGTCAGATTATGAGAGATTACTTTGAACAGGAAAGGCCAACGATGACTTTTGAAATTTTTCCTCCCAAGGGCGCGGGAGATCTCGCTTCGATATTTGCGACGGTAGACGCGCTTGCAAGCCTGGCGCCTGACCTCATCAGCGTTACATACGGTGCGGGAGGGACCAGCCGCGTCAACACCGTTGAAATCGCCTCCCAGATACAGAACAGCTATGCCATACCGGCTCTCGCCCACCTTACCTGCGCGGGAAACTCGATCGAAGAAGTGGAGCCAATACTGAAAACACTCTCTGAAAACGGGGTAAAAAACATCCTCGCCCTCAGGGGAGACCTGGCGGAAAGCGAGACGCTCAAGGACTTCCGCTATGCCTCGGACCTCATAAGATACATAAGATCCAGATATGATTTCAGGATCTTCGCGGCCTGCTACCCGGAGAAGCACATCGAAGCATATTCGATGGAAGACGACCTGCGATGCCTCAAGGAAAAAGCAGACTGCGGAGTCGATGTGCTCATATCCCAGCTCTTTTTCGACAACGAGATCTTCTACAGCTTCAGAGACCGGGCAAGGACCATAGGAATAGCGACTCCGATAGTAGCAGGCATTATGCCCATAACATCCTCTTCCCAGATCAGCCGCATGGTCTCAATGTGCGGGGCAACAGTCCCGGAAAAGGTCCAGAAAATTATAAGGGCATTCGGACATAACAGCATGGCTATGAAAGAGGCGGGTATCGCATACGCGACGGCGCAGATAGTCGACCTGCTCGCTGCAGGTGTTGACGGCATACACCTCTACACTATGAATCAGCCTGATATCGCAAAGAGGATATCAGAGAACATAAGGGGGATACTCTATTCCCTTAGGGTAAAGCGCGGCTGAATTTCCCGGCTGACGTCAATGAGCGGAAACAGTTTACAAGGAAAATGAGGCGGGTCATATGACATTCAGGACAGATGAAAAAAGGGCAGTAATTTTCGACGGTGCCATGGGCACCATGCTCCAGAAGAGGGGGCTGAAAAGTGGCGGCATACCTGAGCTGCTCAACCTGACCGATCCTGAACTGATCAGATCCATCCACGAAGAATATCTTGACGCGGGGTGCGATGTAGTCTCGGCAAATACTTTCGGGGCCAACAGGTTCAAGGCTGAAAAGGCAGGATGTCCGCTTGCGGATATCGTATCGTCGGGGGTCATGATCGCAAAGGCTGCGGCTTCTGCCCGCAAGGGCAAGTTCACCGCTCTCGACATAGGTCCATGCGGGCGTGTGCTTAAACCGGTCGGGGACCTTCCTTTTGAAGATGCCGTCGGGGTCTTTGCCGAAATAGTGAGGGCAGGGGATGCAGCAGGAGCCGACCTGATACTTCTTGAAACGTTCACCGACCTTTATGAACTCAAAGCAGCCATGATCGCGGCAAAAGAGAATTCAGACCTGCCTGTCCTGGCTACGATGAGTTTCGGGGAAAACGGAACATCCTTCTTCGGTGCTACAGTTGAATCAATGGTGCTGACACTTCAGTCCCTTGGAGCAGATGCGTTGGGAGTTAACTGCTCTCTCGGGCCTAAACAGCTTGTGCCTATAGTCGAAAGGATCCTCCGGTCAAGCAGCATACCTGTGATGATCCAGCCAAACGCCGGGCTTCCGGTTTTCAGCGAGGGAGAAGCCAGGTATGATGTCACGGCTGAAGAATTTGCCTGCTGCATTAAAGGATTTGTCGAAAAGGGTGCCTTGATCGTCGGAGGGTGCTGCGGAACGGATCCGGGGTACATCAGCCTTGTAAAAGAGCGGCTCCGGGGCGTAAGCCCTACAGGGATCTGGCCGGGCCTCAAAACGGGAGTCTGTTCCGCGTCAAAAACTGTCTTCTTCGGGGATGACACGGTGATCATCGGTGAACGCCTCAACCCCACAGGAAAGAAGTCGCTGCAGGCCGCGCTCCGGGCGAAAGACATGGACTACGTGCTCAGGGAAGCGGTTCGGCAGCAGGAACAGGGAGCTCACATCCTTGATGTGAACATGGGGCTTCCGGATATTGACGAACCTGAGATGCTCAGGAGAGCAGTCATTGAGATACAGTCGGTGACTGCTCTGCCTCTTCAGCTTGACTCCTCTGATCCGGAGGCTCTGGAAAGGGCTGCGAGAGTCTACAACGGAAAGCCCCTTATCAACTCGGTCAGCGGTAAGAGGGATTCCCTGAAAAAGATACTTCCCATAGCTAAAAAATACGGAGCAGCCGTACTGGGGCTTACCCTGGACGACGACGGGATACCATCCTCCGCGGAGGGCAGACTTAAGATAGCCCGGACGATCATGGAGGAGGCCCAAAAGGTCGGCATCCCCAAAGAGGATGTCCTTATCGACTGCCTTGTTATGACTGTCTCAGCGCAGCAGGATCAAGCTGTGGAGACCCTCAGGGCCGTAAGGATGGTCAAAGAAGAACTCGGGCTTAAGACGGTGCTCGGTGTGAGCAATGTCTCCTTTGGACTCCCGGCTCGCCCCGTTATCAACAGGACTATGCTTGCGATGGCACTGATGCAGGGCCTTGACGCTCCGATAATGAACCCGGGCGACGAGGGGATGAGGGAGGCCGTCGATGCGTTCAGGGTGCTGATGGGCAAAGACCGGCAGGCCGAGGCATTTATTGCGGGTCATTCAGGACCGGAAGAAGAAAAGCAAAACCGGGGCTCCATGACCGGCGGCGATGTGCAGGCCGATCTTGCACAGGCTATTATTAAAGGGTTCAAGGGAGATGCGGAAAGGGCGACTGAGCTCCTGCTCTCAAGAATGAAACCTCTGGAAATTATTGAAAAAGAGATAGTTCCGTCCCTCGACTTGGTGGGTAAAGAGTACGAATCATGCAGCATATTCCTTCCGCAGCTTATCAAGTCGGCCGAAGCCGCACAGTCATCCTTTGAACTGATCCGCAGACAGCTTGCGAAAGACGGCTCCGAAGGCTCCGAAGAGAGGGGCCGGGTAGTTATCGCGACCGTTCAGGGAGACATACACGATATCGGTAAAAACATAGTGAAAGTGATTATGGAAAATTACAATTTCAGGATGATCGACCTGGGGAAAGATGTCCCTCCTGAGAAGATCGTAGAGGCAGTCAGGGAGAACGGCGCCGATATTGTCGGTCTCAGCGCTCTAATGACGACGAGCGTCTCAAGCATGAA
Organism: Synergistaceae bacterium DZ-S4; assembly: GCA_025943965.1. Lineage (NCBI taxonomy): Bacteria > Thermotogati > Synergistota > Synergistia > Synergistales > Synergistaceae > Caenicola > Caenicola nitritireducens. The sequence goes on along the minus strand of JAPCWD010000011.1, from coordinate 54,414 downwards.
GACGGCGATCGACATGCTGAGGAAGGCATGTCCTGGAGTGAGGGTCATAGTCGGCGGAGCGGTGCTGACTCCATCACTTGCGGAATATGTCGGTGCTGACCACTATGCGAAGGATGCCATGGAGGCAGTCAGGATACTGGGCCGCAAATAACTCCTTTTCAGCAGCGGAGGGGCCTAATTGAAAAGGTTAAGCAGACTGAAGCCCTCAACGCTGTCGATCGATGAATTTCCCTTATGGACGCGGAGTTTTTTGTACTTCGCGTCAGTGCCGTTGCTGTTCAGCCCCGCAGCGTAAAAGGTGAGCCCGCCGCCTTTCGCAAGGCATACGACAGCCTTGTCCTCTCCCTCTTTTCTCCATTCAAGCCTTGATGAGTTTTTGGGGAGAAGGAAATTCGTCAGCCCCAGCCCGGTCTCTGTCTTGTACTCCCCGGAGCGGGCCTCTGCTTCGCGGACCTTGCCGTTTATGAATATCACACGAAGTCCTCTTCCCGGCATAGTCCTGCTGTAAGTCCAGATCTCCGCAGTGTCGTCCGACAGGATCGATTTTCCTCCGACCTTCCTGAATTCCTTTGCCTCAGGCGCGCCAAGTTTTCCCTTGACCGCATCTTTCGTATCGCCGATCTCGACCGGTCCGATGGATCTGCCCGGCCTGATGACGAGCCTTTGGTCTGTCGGCCAACCCAGCATCGCCTTGGCCGCGTTTGCCCCGTGTTCCCCCCGTTTATCCTCAGGGGCAAGTTCCGAGAACCTCTCGTAGCCCTTAAGAGCCTCTTTCCATGCACCAAGGCCCATGAGCATCTTTGAACAGGTCAGCACCTGTTCCGGTTCCCTGAAGAGTTCGGTCTGCTTCAGGAGGGCCTCAACAGCCGTTCCTGAGTCCTTCGATTTTATCGCGGCCTCACTTACAAGCGCCCATGCATAAGGGTCTTTCAGCTTTGCCGCTCCCTCTTTGAGGGCAGCAAGGCCTTTTCCCGTATCATTCTTTTGAGTGTAGAGCCAGCCCATCCGAAGGAGAGCCTTTCCATCTCCCGGAATTGTCTTAAGATGCTCTTCATAACGGGTTATCGCTTCGTCGGTCCTTCCGGTCTTTTCAAGACAGAACGCCATCTGGTAAAGGATGTTTTTTCTTTCGGGACGCAGCTTCAGAACTTTTTCGTAGAGAAGATAGGCTTCCGAGTATTCTTCCAGCTTGAAATGCGACGATGCCCTCTGGTAATATTTTTCGGGCAGGACGCTTGTTCTGTAGTACCATAGGCTTCCTCCGAGAAAAATTATAAGGATCAGCGCAGCGATGACGCCAAAGACATAGCGAGGCAGAGGAGGACGAGGTTCTTTTTTCAGCCCCCACTCCTGTTCCTCTTTTGTCATCCCCGTCTGTTCTTCGGGAACTGTTTCAGGGCATTTTTCTTGGTTGCCGGCGCAATTGTTTTCTGTCAAGTCCATCGATCCCTTTTTAATATTTGATGCTGATACAAAATTGTAGCAGATATACGTTCTTTTGCTATTGGCAAAAAGTGCGAAAGAGGTTTAATCTTTAATCGTAAGCAGAACGGAGGGAATCGTTCCTTGTTTCAATATAGTGACATAAAACTTGAAGACATCTCATTTTTTGAGCGTTACTGGAAGATCACAAACCAAAGAGCATCCGACTACAGTTTTCCGATACTTTGGGGATGGGCCTGTGACTACGGATACCGGACAGCCAGGGAAGATGACAAGGATCTGCTCTGGATCAGGCAGACCTTTCCCCGTGACTACGACCTCGCACCGCTGGGGAATTGGGAAAGAACAGACTGGGCCGACGTTATAAGAGAAAGATTCGGCAATGAGCCTGAATTCTGGCTCGTGCCCGAAAAACTTCTCGAAATTTGGAAGGACCAGCTGGGAGAAAAGCTTGAAGCGGAAGATATGAGGGGAAGCTGGGAATACCTTTACGACATAAGGGATCTGGCGATGCTTCCGGGCAACAGGTATATGAAGAAACGTAACAGGGTAAACCATTTCCGCAGGAATTACGACTATCTTTTCAGGCCCATAACACAGGAGATAATTCCTGAAGTCATGGAATTCCAGCTTGCATGGTGCCAAGCCAATAACGGATGCACGGACAAGGGTCTGCTTCAGGAAAACCATGGCATATTAAGAATACTGAGCAACTGGGAGAGCATCCCGCGTATCGTTGGAGGAGTCATCGAAGTGTCGGGGAAGGTCGCAGCCTACACGATAGCCGAGCTTGCCTGCAATACGATACTCGTACACTTCGAAAAGGCCAGCTTGGAATATGGAGCCGCATACCAGGTGATCAACAAGGAATTTATGTGCCGCATGCTTCAGGAACATCCTGAACTGGCAGTCGTGAACAGGGAAGAGGACATGAACGACCCGGGGCTTCGGGAGGCGAAGATGTCATATCTGCCCACGGACTTCATAAAAAAGTACAGGGTGCGGATCAAATTTTAAAAAAATTTGGATGATGATCGGGAAATATTGAAAGCAACGGTCAGATCTCTGCCGCACTTTTTAGGGTTCGGAGAGTGGCTGAGGACAGGTATAAATGTTAGAATCTGCAGGTCAGGAACAGACAAAAGAAGACATTGGAGGAATAAGCATGAAGATATTTTCAGCAGGCCCCGCATCGGCGGAAGAAGCACCAAAGCGTCAGACGGCAGTTTTTGAAACATCCGCGGGTACTTTCAAGATCGAACTCTACAACGATCTTGCGCCGAACACGGTTAAGAATTTCACGGATCTTATCGAAAAAAATTACTACGACGGAATAATCTTCCATCGTGTGATAGATAACTTCATGATCCAGGGAGGCTGCCCCCAGGGCACAGGCATGGGGGGCCCAGGCTACAACATACCTGATGAGTTCGGCAAAGGGCTTAAGCACGACAGGCCCGGGATCCTGTCTATGGCTAACGCGGGGCCGAACACAGGCGGATCGCAGTTCTTCATTACCCTCGTCCCATGCCCCTGGCTTGACGGCAAGCACGCGATATTCGGGCATGTCTCTGAGGGAATGGATGTAGTTGAAGTGATAGGCAAAGTCCCCACGGATTCAAGGGACCGCCCGTTGAAAAAGGTAGTCATAGAGAAACTGACAGTAAATTAGTCCGAAACAGGACCCAAGTCAGAAGATCGATCTCATGGGGGCCGGGTGCATAAGCATCCTGCCCCCTTCGCAGTATCGGCGGAATATTTCCCGTCATTAAAAAATTACTTTTTTGGTGTATACAACAGCGATTTTATGATAATATGTTCAGATGAGGTTTTGTGTCTGGAATTATTTTAAAAACCTGACATATAGATTTAATGAGCTGCTCACCGGATCCCGGTGTCCGGATGACCTGTACGGGGAGGATAAAGAATGAGCTTAACTATAAGCTTCAAAGACATGCAGGAGATCAAAAGCGATTTCCCTATGACCGCGAGGGATGTACTTATAAGGACTGATTTCCCCGGAAGGGACAGGGTCGTGGCATGCAGGGTGAACAGAGTCCAGCGCCCGCTCTCATGGGAGATCGACATGGATTCCAGGCTTGAGTTCATCACATACGACACCATAGAGGGTTCGGAAGTTTACCTGCGAACCATCAGTTTCATGCTGACCTCTGCGGCCACAAGAGTATGCGGCATAAGGCTGCACCTTCGGCAGTCGATGAATTATTCATACTACTACGACAGCCCTGACGGCCCTGTCACCGAAAAACAGAAAAAGGCCATACTGGCAGAGATGCGAAGGATGGTCAAGGAGGGAGTAAGCCTGGTGAGGGAGGAACTCTCCCTGGATAAGGCTCGCGCTATCATGTCCTCCCAGGGTTACATCGACAAGGAGAGACTCCTCCGCTGGGTCAACAACGATCCTGTTGTCCTGTACAGATGCGAGGGCATATACGACTTTTTCGGGGCGGCACTTGCTGACAATGCCGCCATAGTCCCTGTATTCGACCTGCACCTCTATAAGGGGGGCATCTTCATATCAGGCCCTTCTTTCACTGATCCGACAAAGACACAGCTCTTCAAGACCTCGGCGAAGACCTTCTCCCTCTTCCAGGGCTATGCCAGGTGGCTTGACAACCTCAAGGTGTCAACGATGGACAATATCCATCACCTTGTGGCGAATGGTCATTCCCGTGATTTCATAATGGTCTGCGAGGCTCTCCACACAAAAACACTGAGTGAGATATCCATGTACATTTCAGACAGGCCCGAGGTGCGTCTGCTTTGTCTCGCCGGCCCCTCAAGCTCAGGTAAGACGACCTCGTCAAGGCGTATACGAGTACAGCTCCTTGCCTCATGCAAAAATTCAGCCACGCTCGAACTGGACAATTATTTTGTAGAGAGAGCAAGGACACCGAGGGATGCCGACGGCAATTTCGATTTTGAAGCCCTTGAAGCGCTTGACATTGACCTTATAAACGAACATCTCGAAGCTCTGCTCAAAGGCAGGGAAGTTGACGTGCCTAAGTTCGATTTCACTTCAGGGGAGAGGAAAAAGGGATACAGAATGAAACTTACCCAGGATCAGATACTGGTGATGGAGGGCATCCACGGACTGAACGAAAAGCTCTCCGAGAGCGTTTCTGCCGACAATAAATACAGGATATTCATTTGTCCCCTTACCGGCGCTGCCATAGACATGCACAACAGGATAGGAACGACAGATACACGCCTTCTCAGGCGCATGCTGCGCGACTACAGGACCAGGGGGCACTCTCCCGAGGCTACCCTTATGCAGTGGCCTTCAGTGGTAAGAGGCTCTCACCGCCACATCTTCCCGTACCAGGAGAACGCCGATACGCTCTTCAACACATCGCTTGCGTACGAGATCCCTGTGCTAAAAGGTTACGTACAGCCCCTCCTAGCTTCCGTGAAAGAGGATTCGCCCGCTTACGGTGAGGCACAGAGGCTTCTTTCCATACTAAGTTTCGTTCCGGTAATACCCTCAGACGATGTTCCGAATATTTCCATATTGCGGGAGTTCATCGGCGGAAGCTGCTTTGAATAAAGACTGGTACGGTATGTGTGAAAAATGATAGTGTTGCATTCTTTTTTTGCAGACAACAGTTTTTTCGTGTGGGGGGAAAGCTCATTCGGGCCGAATGGTCCTGACCTGCAGCCAATGACCCGCGCTGCGATACCCAGAATACCGTGGGACGCGGGAAGCGCTGCGGTCAACGATGCACTGAAGAGGGCAGGCATACGCCACAGCAGGAAAAATCTTGCAGAATCAACAGTTGTGGCTTATGTTGATCTTCCTTCGCAAAGGGGATGCCCTTTGCCGTCCTCACCTCTTCTGGGCGAGTTTCCTGAAATTGACGGAGAACTGACGACAGAGAGGTTTTCTGTAGAAGCTCTTCGGATCTCTCACGAAGAGATGACAGCGCTTTTCCGGATCATAAGGGAAGGCAGGGAGAGGCTGCCTGTGCCGGGTCTTTTGTGGGGCAACGACCTAAAATATGTCCTAAAGGGCCTGGAATATGCATCAATGATGGTAATTAGGGGGACATACCTCCCGGGCATGGAGTCTTCGGGCGAAAGCTATTTTTCCGTCTGGAGGCCGTTACATCTGGCTAAATACCAGGATGAATACTCAGCCTTCGTAAACGCGCTCCCGCCTGTTCTGATGAGCTTCTCACTATCATGCGAGAGACCGGCGAATGAGGGGCCGCAGGCGATCGCGGACTCAATGCTGGAGTCCTTCCTTGAGGATATGGTACGGAAAGCCCAGGCAGCACCGGGAAGAAGGGGAAGACAGGTCGACCAGACCAACCCCCACGATATATGGCTCCGGTCACTTGCCTGGCCGAGGTCCGCACTCCACAGATGGAAAGACGAGATGAGCCAGGTCTCATCTCAGATAGCGGAATGGACCGATTCTGTAAGGGTGGTCACGAACCAGCCATGGAGACTTTTCCTGAGGCTTGAGGAACCTTTGTCCGGGGAGAGGGAGGGGACCTGGACCCTCTCATGGCATCTGCAGTCTGCGATGGATCCTACCCTTTCTGTTGCCGCCGAAAAGGTATGGAGTCCGGGCCCTGCAGAAAGAAAGTGGTTTCGTGCCTCAGGAGCCAATCCGAGAAGGTACCTGCTTCAAATGCTTGGGCAGATATCCTCCTCTGTCCCGGCGATAGCAAGAAGCCTGAACGGACCCTCCCCCATTTCCTGTACCATGATGTTTGACGAACTGCTCGTGTTCCTCCACGACAATGTGCCGGCTATACTCGACCATGGGATACAGATACAGTTCCCCTCTTCATGGGGTTCCCCGTCCGACAGGCCTAAACTTGCGGTAAAGGGAAGCGTAAGGGAAAGCTCTGTCTTCTCTTCAGGAAGCGGGATGGACCTTGGCGACCTGATGGACGTCGACTGGTCCGTCGCTGTCGGGGATGATGTACTGACGGAGGGCGAGCTCTCGATGCTGAGGAAGCTTAAGGCTCCCCTTGCGAACATAAGAGGGAAATGGATCCTTATCTACCGCGACGAACTTGAGAGGGTAATGGAAGGGATCAAAAAGCTGCCTCGCAAAATATCCAGAAGAGAGGCCCTGATCTCTTCCTTCAGGGAGAGCAGGGGCGATCTTCCGCTTTCAGCTATTACCGGCTCAGACTGGCTTGATTCAGTCAGGTCTGTCCTGACCGGCGTTGAACAGATAGAGCAGACAGCGCAGCCCGAGGGGTTCCGAGGAGAACTGAGGCCATACCAGATAAAGGGTCTTTCATGGCTGTCGTGGCTTGCGGAAACGGGGCTTGGGGGATGCCTGGCGGACGACATGGGGCTTGGAAAGACAGTACAGGCCCTGGCACTCATGAAAACAAGGATACTGAAGGGAGAAAAAGACCCGGTCCTTCTCATATGTCCCACTTCAGTCATAGAGAACTGGCGAAGGGAAGCCGAACATTTCGTTCCTGACCTCTCTGTCCGGATACACCACGGGACCGGGAGGCAGAGGGGTGAAAAGTTCTCTGAGTCGGTGAAGGGAACGGATCTCGTTATTACCTCCTATTCGCTCCTTCACAGAGACAATGATACATTTAACAGGACAGAGTGGTCTGGAGTGATCCTGGATGAAGCCCAGAACATCAAAAATCCTGAAACAAGGCAGTCAAAGGCCGCCCGCTCAATAAGGGCGAAATGGCATTTCGCCCTTACCGGTACCCCGGTCGAAAACCACGTTGGAGACATGTGGTCCATAATGGAATTCCTGATGCCGGGCCTTCTGCCGAACAAAACAAGGTTCGTAAGGGATTTTATGCGTCCGATACAGGCCGGGGAGACCGGCGCGCTCCAGAAGATAAAAAAGATAACAGGACCGTTCATTCTGAGAAGATCGAAGACGGACAAATCAATAATTTCCGACCTGCCCGAAAAAATCGAGACAGAGGTCTTCTGCTCGCTGAACAGGGAGCAGGCCTCGCTCTACGGAGCGGTATTGGACGACCTTGAAGAGAGGCTGAAGGGAAGCAGCGGCATCAGACGCAAGGGAGCTGTTCTTGCCGCGATAACCTCCCTGAAACAGGTATGTGATCATCCTGCTCTCTACCTTAAGGACAGGTCGCAGATAGCAGGACGCTCGGGGAAACTTGCCCGCCTGACCGAGATCGCAGAGGAGATGCTGAGCGTAGGAGACAGGGCCTTGATCTTCACACAATATGCTGAAATGGGCGCTATGCTGAAAAATTATCTTCAGGAAACTTTCGGAAGAGAGGCCCTCTTCCTGCACGGAGGGGTCGAGAGAGGAAAAAGGGACGAAATGGTCAGGAAGTTCCAGGATTCTAAAGATGCTCCGCCCTTCTTCGTACTCTCTCTCAAAGCGGGTGGGACTGGTCTCAATCTTACAGGAGCAAACCACGTGGTCATGTTTGACAGGTGGTGGAATCCGGCAGTCGAACAGCAGGCAGTGGACAGGGCATACAGGATAGGACAGAAAGAAAGGGTCCTGGTCCACTATTTCTGCTGCAAAGGGACTCTTGAAGAGAAGATAGAACTGTTGATCAAATCGAAGAAAGAGATAGCCGATTCAGTGGTATCCGCAGGCGAGAACTGGCTGACAGAGATGTCGGACAGCGAACTGAGGCAGCTTTTCAGGCTGAGCAGAGATGCAGTGGAGGACATAAGCTAGATGTACAGAAGAAGGACTTCCTGGACATACACAAAACCACTCAGTACAAAGGGCGGAATAAAATCCCGCGTTAACAGGGGGCGCTTTCACGGTTCCAACTGGTGGTCGTTGCGCTGGATGGAAATACTTGAGAGCAGCATAGACGCTGCACGGCTCTCAAGAGGGCGGAGCTATGCCAGACGGGGACAGGTCGTAGATATCGAAATAGAACCGGGCCTCGTTACCGCATCTGTACAGGGGACCAGAAAGAAGCCGTACCAGATAAGGCTTGGTTTCGAAACCCTCTCGGATGAAGCCAAGGCGCTTCTCCTCTTCCGTTTCAGGGAGAGGTCGTCCTTTGCGGCAAGGCTTCTGGCTGGAGAGATGCCGGAGGAAATGGAGAAGGTGTTCAGGGAAGCCGGGATGGGACTATTCCCCAACAAAACCGACCTGCGCCGCTACAAATGCAGCTGCCCGGACGACGCGGTCCCGTGCAAGCATATAATCGCTGTGCTTTTGCTGCTTGCCGAGGTCTTTGACGATGACCCCTTTCTTCTTCTGAAACTGAGAGGGGCCAACCGTGAAACGCTGATAAACCTTCTTACGCTTGAGTCATCCGGTGAAAATGAAGAGGATAACTGCGAAAGGGAGGAGATCAGCGAGGACGGGGAGCTGCCAATGATGATCACCGGGGGTTTTGAAAACGACCCGGACATCCCTGCAGGCATTCCCGATCTGCCCGAGGCCTTTTCAGAGGCCTCGGTCCGGCCAAAATGGTATGGGGATGAGATCCCCGAATTCAAATACAATATTGAAGAAAAGGAAAGACGGATAGCGGCACTCGAGATCATCAACGATTTTCCCTTCTGGAAAGGAGATCTTCCCTTCAGACAATCTCTCTGCCAGTACTATGAACGGGCTGCCGACCTTGCTGAGGAAATACTGACAGGAGAGAAGAAAAAGACAGTGGGACGCCCCCGGAAGCTTATCTAGGATACAAAAATAGGAAGGGCATCTGCCCTTCCTCAATGATCCAGAATAACTGGCCCTTTGAAAAACTAAATTCCGGGGTAGTCGAAGTCCTTTACCTCAAAGGATGCATACCTTTCAGCTATCTCCCTTATCTTGACCTTCAGTGCATCGGCATCGGGAGCATTTTCCGATTCGCGCTTTATGCTGTACTTTCTGAAGAAGGCATTTTCCTCTTTTGCCCCCTCTACCCCAAAGATTTCCCTGTACATCATAAGATCGACTGGCATCTCAAAATCCTTAGCAACATCCTCATATCCGAAAAGGACCCAGATCTCTTTGAAACCGGACCATGCAATAGCGGAAATGCACATTGAACATGGGTCATGGCTCGCCACAAAAATGCATTCGGAAGGATCGGGATGGCCTTTCATTGAAAAGAAGCGAAGGATAGTGTCTATCTCACCGTGAAAGATCGGGTTTCCCTGTCTGTTGTTTGTTCCGGCAATGACGGTCCTGAAGCTCGCGGCATCCAGGACCAGTCCGCCGAATACATGGTTGCCCTCTTCCACTCCCTTTTTTGTAAGAGGCAGCAGATCGTTTTTGATAGCGTCAAGTATTTTATCTATCTTGGTCAAATTGATCATCTCCTTATCTGTACGGAGTTTCTCACAGACTCAAACTTAAAGACCAGTCTAATGTAACACCGTTCCGGACACTTTGTCCACCTCTCCCCTGCTCTCCCGAAGAGGCTGAAGCAAGTCATGTCGCCTTTGCAGGAGAATATTTGCGCCTGATCAGGCAGATGGCGGCCGCTGTCATAAGGAGGAAGGCGCTGAAGGCGAAGAAGCTCTTCTCCATGCCCCAGAACGCCCCGCAGACTCCCCACATTATCGGGCCCAGAAAGTATCCCATGCCCCAGAAGAGGTAGTATGCGCCGGATATCGTACCCTTCAGGCTGTCGGGGGCCTTTTCATTCAAAAACGCCATAGATGAGACGAAAAAGCCGCCGAGGGATCCGGCTGAAATGCCCAGCAGTACCGTTGCGGAGAGCTTGCCGGTGTAAGGAAAGAACCCCCATGCAAGGGCGGAGCAGGTAAGTCCGAGCATCATGAATATCTCCCTGCCGAACCTGTCCGAAAGAGGCCCGTAAAAGAATTGTGCCCCTGCGATAAAGAGGTAGTAGGCGGAGAAGAGGATGCCTATGTCCATTGCCCCGTACTGCCTTGCCGTGACAAGCCAGCCTGGAGCTATGCTGAAGAGAAGGCCCTGCCCGCATCCGTACAGGAATATTCCAAGCAGGACGATCCTTACGGGGATATCGGAAAGGAGGGAGAAGGCTTTTTTTATCTCAAGTGATTCCTTCTTGCTGCCGGGTCCGGGTCTCCTGTTTTTCTGCGTAAAAAATATTATCATAAACGCAAGACAGCAGAGGAGGCTGAAAAAGAGGAAGCCGCCCCGTTCACCGAAAAGATCCGGCATGCTCGGAACAAGGAGAGGTCCTGCAGCAAGCATTATGTACACGGCTGCTGTGTATATCCCTATCATCTTACCTTTGTTGCACGGATATGCTATCGAGATTATAGCCGGAGCAGTTGCCCAGACGGGTATCTCCCCCGCTCCCTGGACCGCGCGGCCGATAAATATCGGCATGGGTGATCCTGCAAAATAAAATATTATGCCCGATACGGCTGAAAGAAAATAACCGAAGAGCAGGAAGGGCTTGAATCCATAACGGTCAGAAAGGTTTCCGAAAGGGACCTGTAGGAATATATACGGCAGTGCGAAACAGGAGGCAAGGAGTCCTACAAGTGAGGCGTCGCCCCCCGAAAGCGTTATCACCCTCGCCGGGAGGCCTGAAGCTACGATCCCCACACCAAGCATTGATATCGCTGCGGCGGAGGTGATGCCGAGAAAAGTCTTCAGTCTGCTTTCAGACAAAGAGAACGCCTCCGATTGGATACAAAATAGTGATCATTAAAAAATGTTATACCACAAATAAAGCCGGAAGGGGCAGGGAACTGAAAGATTTTCAGGCTCTTCCGGTTCAAAAATGAGAAAAGGGCCCCAAAAGATCGTTTTTCGATCCCAAACTGATGCAAAGCAAGGGATTTAAGGTCTATCGCCCTTGCCAAAATGATAAAAACAGAATAACATATCCGTTATTCCACTATTAAAATCAGGCGGGTCAATTTTGTCTGCCAAGTTTATTTTAAGGAGTATCAGTGAATATGATAACGAAAGAAAAAGAACTCTCTGTCTTAAGGATAGGAAAGCATCAGCCCAAATATCCGATAGTCCAGGGAGGGATGGGGGTAATGATATCAGGCCCCCGGCTTGCCGGAGCCGTGGCGGCTGAGGGCGGGATAGGCACTCTTGCCTCCGTGGGTCTCGGAGTTCTCACCGACGGATACAACGCTAAAAATTTTGCTGAACGCAACAGCACGATGCTGAAAAAATACATCAGGCAGGCAAGGGATGCCGCAAAGGGCGGAGTTCTTGCGGTAAACTGCATGTGCGCCCTCTGTGACTATGAGTCGCTCGTAAAGACCTCGTGCGAAGCGGGTGCGGACATAATCGTATCGGGCGCTGGACTTCCCCTGAAGCTTCCGGAACTGACGGACGGTTTCCCCGACGTTGCGTTGGTGCCCATCGTCAGCAGCGTAAAGGCTGCCAACATCATAATAAGCCGTTGGAAAAAACATTATGACCGCTATCCCGACGGTATAGTCGTGGAGACGCCGAACACCGCCGGCGGACACCTGGGCGCGAGGGACATTGAACAGGTGTCCGACCCGGCACTCTCGCTGGAAGCTGTCGTTCCCGCACTCGCGGATTACCTAAAGGAAAATGAGCTCGATATTCCTATCATCGCTGCCGGAGGGATATGGGACAGCGAAGACATTTCGAAGGCCTTTTCGATGGGGGCGAAGGGTGTTCAGCTTGGCACACGTTTTGCCGCTACGGAGGAAGGCGACGCCTCAGACAGGTTCAAGCAGTCGTATGTGGACGCGAAAGAGGAAGACGTGGTGCTTATCAACAGCCCCTGCGGACTCCCCGGCCGTGCGATCAACAGCCCGATGGTGAAGCGCTACCTTGCCGGGATCCAGGAGAGGATGCCCTGCAGGACGCCATGCCTTACCCACTGCATCTGCAGGATAAAGCATGAGACTTTCTGTATAGCCGACGCTCTTGTTAACGCCTACAGGGGAGACTGGGAGAACGGACTCTTCTTCTGCGGCAGCAACGTGTTCAAGGTCAATTCGATCATGAAGGTAAAAGAACTGATGAACGAGCTGCTTGAGGGATTCAGCATCCCGGAACCCGCACTTCCTTCACTCTCATAAAGTGATTTTTAAGGGCGCCCTCTTTAAGGACAGAGGGGTCAGTTTACCTAAATGATCAAATTGTGCCGTAAAATAGATTTTAATTGAGATGTTTTGAAAGGAGGTAAATTTTGCTGAAATTACTTTAAATATAGTTCTGTAATTGACAGCATTACCAAAAATATGTAAACTTTCTATGGTATTTATCATTATGAATTTATAGGAGGAATCGGTACCATGACCGAACAGACAGCAAAAAAACCGATCAGCCTGCCATTGAAGATCCTTATCGCAATGGTGCTGGGTGCAGCGCTCGGCTTCGTTATCGGAGAGAAGGCGACCTACATCCAGTTTATCGGAGATGTATTTATACGCCTCCTTAAGATGTGCATCTATCCCCTCATCTTTGTCAGCATAATCAACGGTATTTCACAGGTAGCGGACATGTCGCGGCTGAAGAAGGTCGGCGGCTACTTCCTAGTTTACTGGGCAATAGCTTCGACCCTTGCCGCAACAACAGGCCTAGTCTGGGCCTTTATAATCAAGCCGGGCATTGGCATCAAGCTCGGAGCCAAAGAAGTCCCCGAAGTGGATGTAGACCTTCTGCAGTCGCTTGTAAACTGGGTCCCGAACAACCCCTTCTCAGCATTTGCGGAGGGCAACATCCTCCAGATCATCGTATTTGCACTTATATGCGGGTTTATCCTTGCCAGCTTCAAGGATACGGTGCATGGACAGAGGATATTCGACATGTTCGATTCACTCAACGAGTTCTTCACGCGTATAGTCGGCTGGGTCATCGCTCTGGCTCCCTACGGCGTCTTCGCGCTTGTTGCCAACATTACGGGTACCCTTGGTTCCACGGTCCTCTACGGACTGGGCAAGATGCTTATGACACAGTATCTTGCTTACGGGACAGTCATAGTCATCATATACCCGTTGATCTTGGCATTCATAGCCAAAGTCAGCCCGCTGCAGCACTTCAGGAATATCTATCCTGCTATGCTCCTGGCTTTCTCGACGTGTTCCTCCAGCGCCACCCTTCCTCTCACAATGAAGTCGACCAAGGAGAGAGCCGGTGTCCCGGAAGACATGGTCAACCTGATAGCCCCTCCGGCGGCGACCATAAACATGCATGCCTGCGCTGCTGAAATGCCGATCTACGCGGTATTCGCGGCCCAGATATACGGAGTGGACCTTCCCTTCACCAGCCTTCTGGTCATTATCGCGCTTGGGATCATCATGGCGGCCGGAGTCGCGGGTGTCCCCGGAGGCGGCATCATCATGTCGGCAGTGCTGCTTCAGGTGATGGGACTCCCGCTTGACATAGTCCCGTGGATAGCCGGTATCTACTACCTGATCGACATGCCCAACACAATGATCAACGTTACGGGGGACACAGTGGGGATGGTGACCGTCGCCTCACTGATGAAAGAGCTCGACCTGGGAGTCTTCAACGCAAAGAAATAGCGTACTTTATCAAGCTATAGATCACGTCCGCCGGCAATAATCAACAGCGATGCCGGCGGTTTTTTGTTATATCAAGGGAGTTGCTGAGGACCTCAAAAAACCTTCTGAAAATTATTGGAATTATCAAGATGAAAGAGGAGAGGATAATCTTGAAGGAAAAGCTCTCATTATCGGATGAAAAACATGGCATTGTCTGTCTTACGGGACATGTGGGCATAGCCCACGCGCACGGAGCCAACAACTACCAGCAGGATGACGGAGGCGGTTTCTGCGCGGCCGGAACGATAGTCTCGCATGCCCTCTCTGTCGACACAAGGATCAGGGAGGTCTCCTGCACCACTGAAAAGATAACTGTCAAGCTTATGGGCGGCGGCAGCGCAGTGACGATGCCAAGGAGAAGGGTCACGCCACAGGAAGCCTCCATGATGAAAAGGGCGGAGGGCAAAGACGCCCTCTTTTCGCAAGGAGTAGCAGCGGAAGTTTTTGGACGGGTGTATGGCCAAGGAGTTGCGGAGACGGCTGCATGCTTTCAGGGTGCGCTGGCCCTCTCAGTGCTCGATTCCTTCAAAAAGGCCGACCCGGAAAGGGTCTTTGTGGTTCCTGAAAGCGAAGAAAACGCAGGCGCGATACTGGGAACAGTCATAGATCTCGACGGCATGCCCGTTGCTGTAGTGATGCCGGTCAATTTCACCGGAGGCGGACTTGGCCCCGATGAGGATTATGAGGGAAACTTCATGCACGGCATGAAGGGAGAGATGATGAAGAAGATTGGCTGTCCGCTCCCCACCATAGTCGCGGAGAGCAAGGTGAGCAGCGTCCTTTCGGAAGAGTCAGACCATAACAGGTTCCTCATCCGCTACTCCGAAGAGAGAGGAGATCCCTCTGTGGCAAGAGCTCTGGAAGAGTCATGCAAAGAGCTCTCCGTCCCATATTTTGTGAGGAACGATCTGCTTAATTATGATGCCGACTCGTTCCAGGCACTCTCCTCGAATTTCGCGGACAGGCTCGAGAACATAGCGGCTGAACTGAGAAAGACGGAGAAGTCGTCGGTAAAGGTTAGGCTGGTCGGAGAGCTGGCGAAACTGGTATCAGAGGACGCTGCAGGCTTCACCTACATGAGCAGGCCAGTCTTTGCCGAATCATCAAGCCCGGGACTCCATCCCGGAACATCCGCAGTCCTCTCCATGATCGTCGGAAAAAACTACATTAAGGACCACGTCATACCTTTGATCACCGGACCCGACAGGGATGATTACGTGAGGATCATACTTTCGGCCTTGAAAAAGATCGGCCGGAGATAACGAAGGAGGGTGGAGCAATGAAGATACTGCTCATATCTACCGGGGGCACGATCGCATCCCAGCAGAGTGCAGAGGGCCTCGTGCCGATAGACCAGGGCGAGGCACTGGCGGCTCAGGTACCCGGTATTTACGAGATCGCCGACATTGATATCGCCAATGTCTTTTCCAAAGACAGCTCCAACATTGATCCGGCCGACTGGAAGGCCATCATAAAATGCGTCAGGGAGAATCCTTCATATGACGGCTATGTGATAACTCACGGCACAGACACGATGGCATATACCTCGGCCGCCCTTTCCTATGTCATGAGGGACCTCGAAAAGCCGGTAGTCCTGACTGGGTCGATGATCCCGATGTCTGAGCCGGGAACGGACGCCAAAAGGAACCTTGAGGACGCCTTCAGATTTGTCGAGGCCCTTCTTGCCCAAAAGCAGTCGGGGATCGCCTTAGCCTTTGCCGGGAGGCTGATCCACGGACCGAGGGCTAAGAAGATGTCGGGCAAGAGGATCGAAGCGTTCAAGTCTGTCTACTATGATGAACTTGGAGTATCAGACGGCAAAAAGGTCTCTCTGCTTAAATCTCCCTTCATTGACATGAAGACCCTTTGCAGCTTCGGCACCGGATCAGAAGGAATATCTTTTTCGAAAGAAGTGATCCCGGTGAAGCTTTTCCCCGGTTTCAGGGCGGATTACTTCGACAGGATCATTGAAATGAAGCCAAAAGCGATAGTAGTTGAGTGCTTCGGCCTGGGAGGGCTGCCTTACATGGGAGAGGATCTCCTCCCCGGCATCAAAAAAGCCGTTGACCTGGGCATACTGCCTGTAATAACGACGCAATGCCCCGAAGGCGGGGTCGACCTCTCGACGTACGATGTGGGGCAGAAGACACTGAAAACAGGCGCGGTAAGCGCCCTCGACATGGGGTTCGAGGCGATAGTGACCAAGCTGATGTGGCTCATTCCGCGGATGCCAGTCAGTGAGGTTGCAAAATATCTGACTATGAACCTCTGTGATGAAGTGGGATCAAAGTAGAATATCTGTGGCATCACGGAGTATAGCCGGGCGGCGGCGCCCGGCTATACGTTTCCGATAAGCACGTCGTCCAGGTGTTTCTCCGCTGTAGCGCAAAGCCTTCTCAGCAAGTCAATGTCGGTCGGCATCCGGTCAGACATCTTTCTTCTGGGAAAAAATCTGGTTATGTGGAGCGGGATAGAACGGTCGACTGAGCTGAGCCAGACTGCGAGGGCTTTCATCTCTTCTTCCGAATCGTTCATGCCCGGCACTATGAGAGTGGTTATCTCAACATGAGATCTTTCCGCCGCCCTTGTTATGAAATCCTGTACTATTCTAAGGTCTCCCCCCAGCCTGCTGTATGTCTCCTCCGAAAAGGACTTGAGGTCGATATTGAAGGCATCGACCAACGGCAGCACCTCTTCAAGTATATGCGGCATAACGCATCCGTTTGTAACCGCCATATTTTTCATTCCCCGTTTTTTAGCCTCCAGCGAGGCATCCCTGACGTATTCATAACCGATCATCGGTTCGTTATATGTGAAGGCAAGCCCTATGTTTCCCTCTTCCCTCAGTTCTTCCGCCATCACGGCCAGTTCCCCGGGAGAAAGGCACCTCGTTCTGACATCATCCTCAGAAGCCGAGGCAATCGAGTAGTTCTGACAGAATGGGCAGTCCATGTTACAGCCGAAGGAGCCGACAGAGAGGACCCTGCTTCCCGGATGGAATCTTGCAAGGGGTTTTTTTTCGATCGGATCCAATGCTATAGATGTCAGCTTGCCGTAACTGAGGGAGACGTTCCTGTCTCCCCGGTTGCCCCTTGCTTTGCAGAAGCCTCGTTTGCCTTCTTCGATATTGCATCTGCGCGGACAGACGTCACAGATCATCTCAGTGATACCTCACGACCTCGAAACGCTGCAGTCTGATCCTCTCGCCCTTCCTTATTCCCGCCTTCTGCATGGCTATGGATATCTGATCTTCTACGTCATCGATTCCTTCAAGGTTTGGAAGGAGCAGGCCTCTTCTGTATCCGCTTGAGACTATCACGCCGTATTTTTTCACATCCAGTTCTTCGGGAGAATCGATGTCCTCCGTCTCGCCAAGTATGTCTACGCTGTAGTCGAGGTCTTTAAGTTCGGAGGGCGATACAGGCGGAAACCTCGGGTCTCTGGTCGATGCGCTTATTGCGTTGTGTATGATCTCTTCCGATATGTTTGCCTCGGCCGGGGATATCGTGCCGATGCATCCCCTAAGCTGACCAAATTTTTTCAGCGATACAAAGGTCCCTGCCCTTCTTGTCAGGGCCTCTTCCGGCAGGTATTCCGGAACAGACAGCCTCTTTCCCTCATCTACATACCTTTCCACCGTCTCTCTGGCGAGGCGCACATAGGGACTCTCTTCCTTTTTGATCTTATCCATCTTCTCCCCGCTCCCCATTTCCTGTGTCAAAAGAAATTTTCTCGTTTGGTCCGGTTCGCCTGGTATAAAGGTGCAGATCCCGTAACCAACGCCGAACGGGCCTTCGTATGAGAGCATTTCTGCCTTTACGGAGAGCCCGTCGAAGCATCCCGCCATTATAGTGAATGACCTGTGTCCGCATTCGGCGGCTCTTTCGCAGAAGGAATCATTGAAATCAAAGAGTTCACTGAAAGCGGCCCGGGACATCACATCCATGATCCTTTTGTCGTACTCGCGACCCTCAGACCTGTATCCGTAAGGACCCTCCCTTTTAAGTACATGAGAGAGGTCTCCGCTTGCTATGACGCAGATATTCCTGCCAAGCAACTCCGCGGTCTTTTTGATCAGAGCTCCGAACCTGTAGTGTTCCTCAAGAGGCATCCCCGAAAGTCCTATCCTTACTATTCTGCACGGGATGAACCCGCCGAATGCCTTCTTCAAAAAGTAGAGGGGTACTGTCGTAGCGTGGTCCAGGTTTTTTTCACGTTCGCCCATCGTTCCGGCTTCAATGCTTTCTATGCGGGCCATTTTTTCAAGCTCAAGGACGAATTCGGAGTCGTAGCGGACATCGAAGGTGACCCTATGCGCCCCGAATTTAGACAGGTCTCCTGATGCGGATCTCCCCGGGGAAATGTGGAAATAGTCGGAATAATAGGCACTGTGCGGAGAAAAGATCACGATAGTTTGAGGGGCCAGTTCCGCTATCAGTTCCGTCGCTTTTGTAAAACCTATTATCGTATCATTTATTTTTTTTTCCTCACCCCTGCCGACCTCAGGAACGATCAGCGGGGGATGCGGGACCATCACAGCAGCAAGAATACCCATTGATACCGCCTCCTTTTTCAGTATGCAGGCTGAGGACCGAATAGAATTTCACCTCTTTATTATAATACCGAAGCATTAAAAATACATGGGCCGTCCCCATCGTGAGGCGGCCCATGTTGTGCGCTCAGATCATGCTTTAATTGCTTAAAAGGTCATTCCAGTTCGTAGGCTAGCCAGTCGGGGATGCCGTCTTTTGTCTTTTCGTCCTTGACGGTCGAACTGAGGCGTTTGATCGAAAATGCCTTCGATCCGTCCTCGATATTGGGTTCGCATTTTAAAAAGTACTTTATTTCTATGGAGTGTTTTTCTTTTTGCGCGTCTTCATAATATCCACGCAGCTTTACCACGTGCCCCTCCATATCATGGTAGTAATATTCCCACTTTGGTTTAAGTATGAATTTGCTCACGGCTTCTCCCCAGGGAAGCCCGTCCTTTGCATACCTCATATTTCCGATCATCTCAATGGCTGTCTCTGGCACCAGGGGATCCCTTACCATCTTTTCGGTAAGTATCGTCCTCGCCTCTTCATTTCCTGCGAGCGCGGATTTTTTATACCATTCCCTCGCGATCGTGTCGTCCTGTGTCACGCCGTTTCCCTTTTCATAGAGTTTTCCCATGTTGAGCATAGAATATGGAAGCTCTTTTTCCGCAGCCTTTCTGAACCATGAAGCAGCTTCGAAATAGTCCTGCTCGACACCTATGCCGTATTTGTACATGATACCCAAAACTTCCATTGCGTCTGGGTTCTTGTATTCCGCTGACTGCTTAAGAGGTGCAACGGCATCCTTTGGTTTGTTTTTTGAAAGGGCCTTTCCTGCTTTGACATAGTCGGCGTCATCCTTTGTGTAACCGGCCATCTGCTGGCCTATGACAATGGTCAGGTTATTTAAGGGGAACTTCGACCAATCCTTGTTTGACCAACCCGATTCAACGAGTTTTTCAAAATAATACCTTGCCTGAGCAAGGTCCTTTTCCACGCCATATCCCCCGGACATATACATTTCGCCCAATTCCTGCATTGCATATTCTTTTTTGACAAAGGGGAACTGCAGATAGCTCTTGTACCACTTTGCGCTCTCGGCGTACATCGTATCGAAGTTAGACTGGTTCTTGTAAATATAGCCGAGCATCCACATCGCATCAGGGTCAGGTTTGCTTTCAACTATTTTTTTGAAGAGCGGAAGAGCTGCCCCTGCTCCCTGGCTTTGGTAGACAGCGTAAGCCTGGTCATACTCAGGGCTGCCCGCGTATGCCGGATAGGGCGAGACAAAAAGGAAGAGGAAAAGGGAAAAAAATAAAAACAAAACAATTTTTTTCATAAAAGGACACCTCCCCAAAGTATCAAGACAATGACATTATAAATTGGTATAGTCACGTTGTCATTACTAATTTTTAATAATTTTTATTTCGGTCCGGCATTATAAACGGCAGATATTTATCCCGGATAGGACTGAGATATCAGGATGTTCTCATTCATGCCCTTTCACGTTTATAATATTATCGTTAATGATAAAAAACCTAATTTGATCGAATAGAACAGCCTGCAGCGTTGCCGGATGTTGATCGAAAGGGAGGATAAATCGATGAAAAAGATCGTTCCTGAATACAAGATCCAGAATAAAGGACATTACAGCCCCGGTATATTGTCTAACGGAGTGCTTTACATCTCGGGCCAGCTCTCAAGGGATCCCGATACTGGGGAGGTGGCTTCGGGAGGCGCCCTGGAACATGCTGTGCTTGCGCTTGCAAACATGGAAAGGGTCCTGTGTGAGGCAGGACTGTCCAAAGCAGACGTCGTACAGTGCCGAATTTATATATCTGACATAGATATGTGGGATGAAGTAAACGAGGCGTACTCAGAATTTTTTGCAGATCACAAGCCTGCAAGGTGTGTTGTTCCCTGCGGAAAGCTCCATTTCGGATGTCTTGTTGAGATAGAAGCGGTCGCGGAGGTGCCCAAATGAATTTTATCTGTGCCAAATGCGGCATTAAAGAAAGCACGTCGACCCGAAAGCCGAAGTGTGACTGCGGAGGGCTCTGGAAGCTTGATTTTAATGCGCCCCGCTATGATCCGTCGCGTATAGACAAAAGCATCTGGGGAATGTTCCGCTACAAAGCGTTCATGGCCCTGGAGGACGATACATGGCGTCAGGTTACTCTCGGAGAGGGAATGACCCCGATAGTAAGCTTCAGCGATGATGTGCTCCTCAAAATGGATTATTTCATGCCGACCCTCTCCTTCAAGGACAGGGGCGCAGCGGTCCTTATAGCCCACTGCAAAGCGATAGGTGTGGATTCTGTCGTACAGGACAGCAGCGGCAACGCCGGAAACAGCATCGCGGCATACTGCGGAAGATGCGGAATTGACTGTGAGATCTTTGTGCCGGAGGGAACGTCTCCGAAAAAGATCGACATGATAAAGGCGCACGGTGCGCGAGTGAACATAGTCCCGGGATCCCGCGACAACTGCGCCGATGCCTGCAGGGCCAAGGTGGAAAAAGAGGGGAAGTACTACGCGAACCACGTGTATAACCCCTTCTTCTACGAGGGGACCAAGACCTACATATACGAAGTTTACGAGCAACTGGGGAGAATTCCTGAGAACATTTTCATCCCGCTCGGAAACGGCACGCTTTTTATAGGCGCGATAAAAGGGCTCGAAGAACTTCTTGCCGCCGGGGTGATCGACAGGATGCCCAACATAGTGGCTATCCAGAGCGAAAACTGCGATCCCTTTGTGAAGGCGGCGGAGGCCGGCGAAAAAGTTCCGGCAAAGATTACTCCCAAGCCCACTCTCGCGGAGGGGATAGCCATTGGCCGCCCGGCCCGCGGTGAAGAGATACTTGAGTACATCTACAGGTATCATGTCAGGCTGATAAGAGCTCCGGAAGACAAGATACTTGAAGCGAGGTCCCTATTGGCAGAAAAGGGCATCTACTGTGAACACACGACTGCCGCAAATTACGCCGCATACCTTAAATACTGCGAGGTGCACGGAAAAACGCCCGACAGCCTGCTTACGATGTGCGGGGCGGGACTCAAATCAGATCATTGAGAACAACAGGGTCCTCCTGCCGAGTATCCGCGAAAAATAGCGGTGATATAATAGACGGGCAGGAAAGAGAGTGGAATGGATGGACATTTTTTCAGATCTTTTCTCGTATGATAAAAAATCAGACAGGAGCAGGGTGAAAGATGTTTCTCCCTTCAGAGTCGTCTTTGAAAAAAAAGCTATAGCCCAAACACTTATTATTACAGCATTTACACTATCAATGCTGACTGCAGTCGCCCTTGTGTGGCCATGGGATGACCTTCCGCACAGAAGACCGTTTGGCCTGGTATTGAAGCTGATCATCTCTGGGCTGGCCGCAGCGGTGGCAGAGGAAATATTTTTCAGGGGCTGGATGCAGCCGATGCTTAGGAAGAGGTATTCCGCAGCAGTCTCGATAGTTGCCGTAAATCTTGTGTTTGCACCTCTGCACCTTATCGCCGCCCCCTATTTTATTTCGCTTCTGACCTTCTTCCCCGGTCTTATAATGGGGTGGCTGCGCGAGAGATATGGAAATATACTGCCCTCAATAATTTTTCATTTTCTGGGGAACGTCTGGTCTATCTGGTTCTTTCCCTCGCCCTTTTAAGGTTATAGAATTATTAATGGAGCGATACGTAGATAATAGATGTAACAAATCAAGATCAGGTCACAAAACTTTCAGAAAAAAGGGGACAGGCAGATTCTTATGAAAACGAAAAAAATCATAGATAAACGGCGTGGTTTTACTCTGATTGAAATAATGGTCGTCGTTGTGATCATTGGCCTCCTTTCGGCTCTTGTCGGTCCCAGACTGATCGGACAGAGTGAAGAGGCAAAGATAAAGACTACAAGGACCCAGATAGCGCAGCTGGAACAGGTGTTGGGCCTTTTCCATCTGGACAACGGATTTTATCCTACAACAGACCAGGGTCTTGCCGCCCTTGTGAAACCGCCGACTACTCCTCCGGAACCGCTCAATTACAAAAAGAACGGTTATATGAAAAAGGTTCCCAAAGACGCCTGGGGCAGGGAATTTGTTTATGAGTGCCCTGGCCGGGACGGGGACTTCGATCTGTTTTCATACGGCGCGGACGGCCGGGAGGGCGGAGAAGGACCTGACTCAGACATAACAAACCGGGAATAGCGATCAGGCGCGGTCTTTTTAGGCCGCGCCTGTATTTTTAGCAACATGCCGCATCCTTATTCGAAAGGGACAGCGAGGGAATGGAAAGGTTAGCTGCAATGATAAAAAAGCATAAGAGGACGATAATGTTCTTTTCTCCATTGATCATCGTGGCAGCCGCAGCACTGTCGTTGTATGCGGCAGGAGAGCTGTGCTTTCATGACCCGAGGAGCGCTTCGGGTGAAGAAGTGATATCAATAGGCGGAAGGGACCTGCTTAACATGTCCAATCTTTCACCTGCCGAAAGGGAGCTGTACCGCACACTGTCTAAAAACGGCGGAATAGTGACTGACAAGCTGATCTCCGCCATGGGCAACAACAGACATTGGGACGAGTTCATACTTAAAATGGAGGAATCACCCGAAAATGCCGCAAAAAAATACCGGATCCCGACAGAAGACCTTCTGAGGATAAACGGCATTGACGGACGAAGAGAGAGAAAAGGAGATGTAGTGATCTATGTGCCCAGGGGCAGGGAGCACATTGAAGAGACTGCATCCTTCGTCAAAGAAATGAAAAAACGTGAAGCAGAATTTTTAATGCAGAAAAAACTGATCTCTGTGACCGCGTATATAGTAATAGAGGGGGATACGCTCTGGTCGATCGCTGAAATGTTCGGCCTGAGCGCCGATACGATACTGGGGTCAAACAGTCCGGAAAAAATCAGCAGCCTTTTGCCGGGTACAGTTCTGAGGATACCTGACAGAGATGGGATCTTTGTCAAAGTCCGGGAAGGGGAAAGCATCAAAAGGCTTTCTTCCCTCTATGGCACGAAAACAGATCAGGTCTGTGCCGCCAATGGGATCGACCAGGATTCGCCGCTTCCTTCAGGCAGAGAGGTATTTTTGCCCGGTGCAAATTATGCCGCGGTAATAGAGACAGAAACCGGAATGGTCAAGATCGCATCCGGAAGAGAGCACCTGCTGCGAAATATCCTTATTTGGCCTGTCAGGGGAAGAGTTTCCAGCCTTTTTGGCTGGAGAGGCCACTCTTATGCCTCAGCAGGCAGTTTCCACTCAGGCCTGGACATAGTGGCTCCATACGGGAGGGCGATAGTTTCAGCCATGGATGGCGTAGTCGCCTATTCAGGATGGATGGGAGGGTACGGCAAAACAGTTGTTGTGGATCACGCAGACGGGGTCACGACCCTTTACGGACACTGCAGCGAACTGGCTGTACAAAAAGGAGATCCCGTATATTCGGGCCAACTCATTTCGTATGTCGGAAGCACAGGAAAATCAACAGGCAGTCACCTTCACTTTGAGGTAAGAAAGGACAGCTTCCCGGTCGATCCCCTTAGTGCTCTCAGATAATTATTATCTCGTTGCAAGTGTCGAAAGGTCAAATATCGGCAGAAGCACTGCTATAACTACGAATCCCACAAGAAAACCCATCACAAGTATTATTATTGGCTCTGCAAGCTCAGCGTATTTTTGCATCGATGACTGGGCGATGTCCCAGCAGTTGCTCCCCAGGCGGATCAGGCCGTCGGAAAGATCCCTCCCGTTTTCGCTCACCCTTACCACTGAAACTATCTCCTCGGGGAAGGAACCCTCTTTTTCAAGTCCCTGCGAAAACCTGTATCCTTTTTTTATGTGCTCCTGCACAGTCTGTAGCCTGCCCTTAACGGGATCCAGCGGTTCTGTGAGCTTAAGCGCCAGGATAAGCGGCAAGCCGGATCTCAGAAGCGTTCCGGTCTGTGAAAATATCATTGAGAATGCAATGTTTTCTTTTATCTCTCTGAATATAGGGATGGAAATGCTTCTACCGCTTTTGCGCAAGAATATAAAAACGATCAGCAGAGCTGCCAGGAATGGAATAAAGCCCACCCTTACAGCATCGGATATGAGGATCAAAAGACGGGTCACAAAGGGAAGTTCGGCTCCCGAATCAATTACGAGCACTGTCAGCCTCGGGACCACAAAGGTAAGCAGAAAGACTGCCACTGCCATTCCTACGATGAACATCAGAAGCGGATATGTAAGCGAGGAACGAAGCTTCCTTCGCAGATGGATCTCGTTGTGTATTAGTTCCGCAGCTTTTTCCAGTATGTCGGGAAGGGATGCGGATCTTTCCCCTGATTCGACCATCCCGACCAGGCTCTCCCTGAAGACCCCTGCGACACGCATTGAAGCTGCAAGTGAGCGGCCGCCCTCGACAGATTCCCTAAGCTCAGTGTAAACGGGCCTGAGGTATTTGTTTCTCGTCTGTCTTTGCAGCAGGCTGAGTACTTCAGTGATCGAAAGTCCGCTTTTGATGTAGGAAGAGAGTGTGATGCAGAAGAGATGCTGATCCTCCAGTCTGATCTGCTTCGCTTTTTTCCTGCGCCCTGAGAAAATATTGAGACTTCTGCTGTTTTCCTCTTTTATATTTATTACGGTCAGTCCATCGGATATAAGCTCCCTGAGAAGCTCATTTTCACCTGCTGCCTCTTTCCGGAGCTCTTTTTGACGGCCGCCTGCCGTGTATACCTCAGCTTTGAAAAGGGGCAATTCTTACACCTCTCCGACTACCCGCAGCATTTCTTCGGGGGTCGTTTCGCCGTTTGCCACTGCTTTTATGCCCAGTTCGAGAAGGGTGAAGAAACCATTCGTCCGTGCCAGTCTGCGCAGTTCTGAAGAAGGGGCTTTTTCCGCTATTGCTGCCTGTATCTCCGGTGTGACGTCAAATTGCTCATAAAGGCCGAAACGTCCGATATATCCGGTGTTTTTGCACTTTTCGCATCCTCTGCCCCGCCATGCCTTTTTTATTCCGTGTTCAAGAATAACTCCCGAAGCGGGGACCTCTTCCCTGCAATGGGGGCAGATCCTCCTTACCAGCCTCTGGGCTACGATCCCCAGCAGGGAACCTGAAACCAGGTACGGTTCGATCCCCATATCGGTAAGCCTTGTTACAGCGCTTATGGAATCGTTGGTGTGCAGCGTCGAGAGCACCAGGTGTCCGGTAAGGGAAGACTGTATGCCTATATGGGCTGTGTCGAAGTCCCGCATTTCTCCGATCATTATGATGTCGGGGTCCTGGCGCAGTATCGACCTCAGCGAGGCAGAAAAGGTAAGTCCGGCCCTATCGTTTACCTGGACCTGTCCGACACCGGGCAGGTCATATTCAATGGGGTCTTCCACGGTTATGATGTTTACCTCGGGTCTTGCAAGGGCCTGGAGGATAGCGTAAAGGCTCGTGCTTTTGCCTGAACCGGTAGGTCCGGTGAAGAGTATCATGCCGTTGGGCCGTCTTATCAGGTCGTCCAGCCTTTTTCTTTCATCCGGCTTCATGCCAAGCTCCTCAAGCGACAGAAGTCCTCTTGCCCTGTCAAGAAGTCTCATTACGATCCTCTCTCCATGCTGAGTCGGAAGTGAGCTGACCCTTATGTCGACCATTCTCTCCCCCAGGCTTATCCCTATCCTTCCGTCCTGAGGGACGAACCTCTCAGCTATGTCAAGGTTCGCCATAACTTTGACTCTGCTTGTGACAGGTGCCTGGTGTCCTTTGGAGAGGCTGTATTTGTCGTGAAGCACGCCGTCTATCCTGTATCTGACAGTGACCCTGTCTTCATAGGGCTCTATGTGTATGTCTGTCGCCCTTTCCTTCAGCGATTCAACTATCAGTCCGTTTACAAGTCTTATGACAGGAGCGTCCACGGTATCGCTCATAACTTCCTGACGGACCAGCTCTGAAAGGTCGTTCACCTCTTCTATTGAGCTGAGCGTATCCATAACGATGCCGCTTTTTATGTCGTAAAGGCTCCTTATGATATGCTGTATTTCAGATGCCGGATATATCTCTGTCTCGCAGGGCATGCCTGCTTTTGATGCTATGAGCTGGGCTTCTGAAAAGGCCGAGAGGTCCGAAAGGCCTACAGTCATGACCCCGCCCGACTTTTTCAGCGGTATCATCCCCTTGTCGCGAAGAGTGTCCAGACTTATACCTGAGGGGATAAGCTCCAGGATCTCTTCGGGTGAGGGCATCGGCTTGAGCGTCATTTTCCCTTGTCCTTATCCTTTGCTTCCATCTCTTTCACCAGCTCGTTGTACCTTGACTTCCAGTCGCCCTTCTTCTCTTCCTGCTTGTCTCCGCTAAGGATATTGCGCGGATCCAGCATCTCCTTCGTAACTCCCTCGTTCTCTATCGATTTCTGGTAGCCCTCGTGGTTCTTCATCAGTGTACCGATCTCTGCGGTGCTTAACTGCTGTCCGTCGCTTATTATCGAAGTTGTCATACTGGAGGCAGCCTTCGGATCCTCGAGTATATAGGGGGTAAGGAATATCATGAGGTCGACCTTTTCCCTCTGTTTTTCGCTCGATTTGAAGAGATTCCCGATAAGGGGGATGTAGGAGAATAAGGGGACTCTGTGTTTGAGTACCTTCTCTGCTTCTCTTATCAGTCCTCCGATGATTATAGTATCTCCGTTCGCGACCAGCACGTTTGTCTTGACCTCGCGCTTTGAGGTGACAGGTGTGGGAGAACCCATCGTTGTCAGCAGATCTTCGACCCTCTGTTCTATCTCAAGTGCGACGAGATTGCCGCTCCTCACATGGGGAGTGACAGATAGGATCAGGCCTACGTCCTTGTACTCATAGGTGTTCTGGACGGCCCTTGGGTTGGTGGTGTCGGTAAGAGTGCCCTTCATTTGGGGTATGACCTGTCCGACCTGCAGGTGGCTCGGCAGGTTGTCGGTGCACATCAGGCGGGGCATCGAGAGTACGTTGATCGCGTCATACTTGTTCAGCATCTTGACGTAAGTGTATATGAGCGCCTTTCCGTCGGTGTTTGTAGTTTTATATGTGCTTCCATCTTTATCGTAAACTTCTTCAGTAGTTATAAGCCTCTCGTAAAGGTCGATCACGTTATCGGGGATGGCAGAGCTTCCCATCTGGACGTTGCCTGCTATGACCGCGTCTCCGGCGATCCCTCCGCCCCATGCCGCCCAGTCTATTCCGGCGCTGTTGAGCTTGTTGAGGTTGACTTCAGCTATGAGCCCCCTCAGCAGGACCTGTTTGGGCTGGATGTCAAGCTGGACCAGTATCTCCTTGAGAGAGCCGAACTGTTCGTGGGAGGCAGTGAATACAAGGCTGTTTGTAGGGAGGTCCGGGACCACGGAAGAGGGGATCGTTCCCTTTGGATCCGGGGAAAGTTTGGCCGCAGTGGCCAGTATACTGTTCATCTGTTCGGCCACGACCTTTGCATCGGCGTTTTTGAGGCGGTAGACATGGAAGCTCTCAGCCCTTGAAGGCACGTCGAGAATTTTCAGTATCCTTTCGGACTCAAGAATAGCCTGATTGCTTCCGATAAGGACGACTCGCCTTGTTCTCTCGTCCCCCACCGCGAGAATTCCTGAAAGCCTTGATGAAGTGTCCTTTGACATGACATTGAGCTGAGATTCCACGATCTTTGGATTGGCATGGGTAAGGGTGAACGCCTTGATGCTCCTTATGCTGTCCTTGGCGTCCAGTGCCCTTATGACGCTTACGGAACGGTTCAGGGCAGAGGCCTTGCCGGTAAGCAGGACTGCATTCCCATTTTCGAGAGGTGTTACATTTATATCAGGTACAGCGGATCTGAGCGGTTCTGTTATGTAACCGGCCTTTACATGGCGAAGAGGGACCATCTGGACAGTCAGGGCTTCACCCGGAGCTATGCTGCGGTCGCCCTTTATGACGGTGTTGTTCAGTGTCGGTCCGGAACTGGCAGGCAATACCTTTGAATACCCCCCCATGTTCTGTATCGACAGGTTGTTCATCTCAAGTACGGAGAGCATCACTTCCCTTGCCTCCCTCAGCGAGATGGCCTTGGGAGAAACGACAGAGACCTTGCCTCCTACAGCGGGATCCACCACGATGTTTTCATTCAGTAGTTCCGACATGAACCTCAGGAACTTGCTGATCTCAAGGTTGCTGAAGTTCAGCTGTACATTGTTTGACTGCCGCATCTGGCGGGCTGCCGCAACGAGGTTTTGTTCCTCGTCCGGAGCATCCTGTGCTTTTGCGGGCATGCATCCGGCTGATGAAGAGATTATAAATAAAAGGATAAAGATGAAGGACAATAATTTGGTTTTCCTGAACATGTCAGATCTCTCCCCGGCTGCTGGTATGGATGATGTGTAAAGATTTTACGGCTGGATCTGTGCTGTGACCTTCTTTGCCCTTACGGTCCCGCTGTCATGATCCGGTATCAGTCATAGGGCATATATATGACGATGTGCCGCTCATCTTTCGTGTTGCTGACCCTGATCTCTTTCCATCTCATATCTTCATTGATAACGATCATATTTGTCTGTTCCCGGCCGGAAAAGTCAAGCCTCCCGAAATTCTCGCCGAACATTTCCTTTGTCCCGTCAGACGTTTCCCATATTATATCGCCGCGTTTGCCTGACGTCTGTACTGTTCCCAGCATTATACCTGTCCTGATAGCTTTTGCCTCTTGTGTCAGCGTGATCTCGGCCTTTGCTCCTCTGAGTCCTTCCTGTCCAAGCATAACAAGCCTTATCGCTGCGGTTGCAGTCAGGGACAGTATGACCACAGCCACCATAACTTCAACTAATGTGAAAGCGCGTTTCCTCTTGACGTTCATTTTACCTGATATTTTAATTCCAGAGGTTTGCCGGACCTTTCGACCTTCACGTCAAACCTTGTGCCCGACATCATCGAATTGACAGCGTTCGTGGCATCGCTGAGATTGGTTATCTCAACTCCGTTTACGGCTTTTATGACGTCGTCCTTTTTGACTCCGACAAGTCCGAGGACGCTGTCAGGGTCTATTCTCGCCAGCTGCATGCCGCCGCCCTCGGCAGGCACCATCCTCATCTTGGCGATCTCGTCATAGGGGTTCATCAGAAGCTTGTCCACGAGCTCTCTGGGGATCACTCCCTCGATCCCTTCCGATGCAGGTTCAATACCGGGATGCCCCTCTTTGGGAGGTGCCTTTTTGGGGACGGTGTTCCTTTGCTGAGGGCGGTCTGAGACCCTTTGCGGGGGCGTCAGATTGCCGGTAGAGATGCTCATAAACAGCCTGTGTTTCTGATCACCCCTAATAAGGGTGACTTCCTGATATTTGACATCATCCAGCTTATAGCCGCTGATCTCCTCGCCTTTCAATACGAAACGAGTTGAGGAACTGCCTCGGATCCATGCTCCGATGTCGGGCAGCGTTCCGGCAAGGCTCATGTCTCTGATCTGATATGACATGTCTTCCGAACTGCCCCTGTCGGGCATAAGCGTACCCAGCGGATTCAAATCATAGAAATCCCGGTAAGGATCGGCACTCAAAGAATTGAGAAGGGACGGGGTCCTGTTTGATATGGCCGCTGCAAGGTCATGTTTTGCCTCGGCAGAACGATCAAGCAAGGAAAATTCCATGAAAAAGCATATCACCGATGCGATGATCAGGCCGGCAAGAAAGGAGAGTAGTGGCAGAAGAAGATCCTTTGACTGCCTCTTTGCGCCAGAGGGATATCCGTTTCTTAACAGGCCGCAAAAATCTTTTATATATGCGGACAAACGGGGCCTGAGGTCTTCTTTCACCGTGATATCCTCCATTCCCCCGAGCCGGACTTCGTAAGGGGGAGTAACTGCATATTGCTCAGCATCTCAAGCGCCCTGTCAAATTCATGCGGGAAACGGGCAGTTATATCAGATGCCACTATCTTACCTGTATCCGTTGAAATATTTATGAAGCCCTTTGCCGATACGCTGCCGGCAAGCGTAAGGTCGTCGATATACAGCGTCTTCCCGTCAGACCTTATGTTCGCCGTTCCGGAGGTCCATTTGAGTTTCTGCCTTGTTACTGTTGTGATCTCGCCGCTTCCAAGAGAGATGGTCCCCGTTTTTGAGGCGGATATCAAAGATCTTATTATCTTCGGGTCCACTCTGGCTTCGTTGATTTTTATCGATACTGCGGGCATGTCCGCGGTGATGCCCCTGTAGATGAATTCCCTGTCCGCGAAGCCCTCGGTGTAAATGTCCCTGAATGAGATAAAGATATTTTTTTCCGAAGCTGACGCGGCAGTCCGGCTCGCTGCGTACTCTGCCGCTGCGTCCCATGGAAAGAAGAGGACCATGCCGGCGATGAGGCCGCACAGTCCTGCAAAAATGACCTTGAGTGCGTTACTGAGAGCCATCGCCGTTTGCTCCTATCAGCATTGATGCGTTTATCAGCCTTCCCTTTTGAGCGGAAGTTATCGCCCTGATATCAGCTGTTTTTATCTGAAGGCCCTTTTCAGCGAAGCGCTTCAGCAAAGAGACAAATTCTGCTCCGTTCAGCTCGGTCATCTGAACGGTCAGCCCCAACGAACCTGAGTTCATCAGTCCTACACGGTCTTTCAGCCTGAGTTCGTTTATCGTGTCGGTTAGGAGAGACAAAGGCTCTTTATCTCCTTCGGAATTTCTTGAAGGATATGAATAGAAGGTATTTGCCGCATCAAGGACTCTTCCTGCGTCGACGATCCTCTCTCTGCTGCTGTTCAGGACAGCGGCAGCCTCAAGGAAGAGTGCTGCTCCCACTGTCCAGACCAGAAGTGCGAGCAGTCCGAGGCGGATGAGTTTTTTTGTCTCAGGCAGTTCCCTGATCTCTTCGATCATTTTTGCCCGCTCCTTTCGGGGCTGTCTAGTCCTATGGAAAAACGCATTCCCGAACCCGGTATCTGCTGGATGTCGGTGATCTTCGCGCTGAAGCCGCTTTTGTTCAGCGAATCGCGAAGGGATTCGACAGCACCGCTTCCGGCAGCGGTGCCCTGTATCTCGGTGCGCTCGGTCCCGTACCTTATTGCGTCAAGTTTCAGTGATCCTGATGAAGCGGATGCTTTCCAGGCTGCCGAAATATTTTCCAGAGCCTGTTCAAGGCTCATGTTGGTCCCGCCCGCGCTGAGGTTCTTTATTTTCGCGGATGAAGAGGCCAGAGGGCTGTTGGACCTCTCTCCAAATGCTGTCCCGTAAATCTCAAAGGGGACATACTCAAAATGATCACTGTTCAGCCTGCTGTATAAAAATGCTCCTGCCGAGAGGAGCAAAAACAAGAGGCCGAGGAAGACGGCTGCCCTGGCTGTGCTGAAGGCTGCGGCGAAAAAGGATTCCAGTTTTCTTGCGCTGTCGGCACTTTTAGTTGAAAGATCAAGCGAGGCCGAGCCATTTAATGACTTCAGGGTCTCCCTCCCGGCTTTTTGGATGTTTTTTGAAGATAGGGAAGATCTTTCTGCAGTTATGACATTATCTATCGACATGTCTGCTGAGCGTGAGTAATCGACGAACCATTTCTCCAGGTTCTCCGCGGCATTTTCTGATGAGGGTGTCCATTTGTATAAGATAGGAGAGCCGTCTTTAAAAAGCATTCCCGAGGTGCCGCTGTCAGCGTTCCACAATGCCAGCCCGTTGCCCCCTGTCTCATGGAACAAAACCAGGGGAGCCGGCCAGAAAGCTATCCCGTCGCCCAGCCTTTTTTCTGCTTTCTCTATCTCTCTTTTAGAGACGAACCATACGACCCCGTCAGTCCTGTCAGATCCCTGTTCTGTCACCTGGGGTATCATGAGGATAGAATCATCGTCGTTTCCCAGGGCATACCTGAAGGACATCTTCAGGGCATCCCTTACCCTCCCGTTTTTTCCGAAGGGGAAGGAGAAGGGGTGTACTGAGAGCGTCCTGAGCTGAAGGAGCGCGATGACCCGTCGGTTTTGTGACGAAGACAGGACCGCATTGCGGTCGGCAACATCCTCCTCAGTACAGAAACGAATATTTTCATCCGTTTTTGCATGTCCTCCCGGATCTTGTGAGAATAAGTCTTTCAGTTTACTGGAATCTGTCATCTGTCTTGCCTATTCCTCCCAGCGCACCAGGCTGCAAGAGTTGTTTTCCCGTTTAAGTATGATCCTGAAATTCCTCTCCATTTTATCTCCATATGATACATTGATATTCAGACGAAAATAAGAGCTTTCAAAAGCGATAACATTAGAAAGTTTTGTAATGACCTCAACAGGTATGTTGGGGATCTTTTTCAGGTCATCCAGGCTTCTTATGGGGTACATCATCCTAAGCGCGGCAAAATTCCGTGCCTGGGCTATGTCGATCTTCTCGTCCATTATTGCTATGACCTGTGGGGAAGCGGTGTTTATATTTACTTTTTCGCTGCCGTAAACGGTTAGATATCCTGCCAGGCCCATGGGGATGTCTTTTGTTCCCCACAGCACCCCGTCGTTAATTTCATCTATCAGCCTGAGCTCGGTGAGATCGCTCAGTTGCCGGTTGATGCTTGTGTTCCTTTCGCTTCCCTCCAGCTTCTGGCTGCTGTCGGAGTCAATGAAATCCAAAACTACCGCGGCAAGCCATGGGAAACCAACATTTTCCCATATTTTGTCCCATGCGCCGGTGTACTCGGATCTGATGGTGACCCTGTCAGGCAACAAAATACCGTTTATCGGGATTTTGTCATCTAGGGGCTCTATTTTGACTTCAAGGGTAAAACCGTCGATCTCAGATCTCAATACACCATTATAAGCGTAAAGGGGCTCAGATCGGCTGTCATATCCGTTATTGTCCTGCGCGATCTTTTTTGATGCGTACTTACAGGCTATCTCAGCAATGCTCCTGCTTCTGACGATGAAGCTTACTGCCTCTGCCCTTTGCATCTCAGTCCTTGCGTACCACGAAAATGCCGTCGCGGCAGTAAGGAGCAACGTGACTGATATCATTACTGATATGAGGATGAACCCCTTATTCTTTGAGGATCGTCGGCAGTGAATCTTCATAAACTTGTTTTCTCCCGTTAAGCGTTATCGTTATCCTTATGGCTTTCGGGAGTTCTCCCGTATATTCATCGGCCCATGACTCGCCTGACCAGACGGAGAACCTCAGCCCCTCCGCATCCTTGAGCACCATTTTGCCATCCTCCGGCTTCAAACTGTCTGTGTCCAGATCAGTCGGTCCCGTCTCTTCACCGGATCCCTTTGCCGCAGACCTCCATCCCGGTATCTCCCATCTGTAGAGTCCCGGTTTATATTTATTGAGGCCTGATGAAGATACGATCTTGTAAACTATCAGCCCAGGCGCTTTATTCTCCTTCACAGGAGCGGCTGACCAGACAAGCAGCCTGTCATCCTCCCTGACAGTAAAGCCCTCCTTGTGAACAGTCCGAAAGACGGGGAAAGAACTGCTTCGTGCAAAATTTCTTGTGTCGCTGAAGATCCTCTCAGCCGTCTCCATCACTTTAATGTTTTTGCCCCAGCCCTTCTGGACGGTCTCAAGTGACTGCACAGTAAAAACCAGCGGAGTCAGGGCAGCAACGGCAATAATGCCGGCCAGCCCGACTGCGAGAAGTATTTCTATCAATGTGAAGCCCTTATGTCTTATCATCTGATATGCTGAACCATCCTCCTATCTTCTGAGACAAATGACCGATACCAATATACAGCATCAGGCTGAAATGAAAAATGATCCCGTCTTGAGGCAGATGCTCTATCTATTTTTGTGAACAGACCTGTATATCGTGAAAAGAGATGCCAGAGACCCGATGATGACAAAGAGTGCAAAGATCAGCACCCCACCGTTTCTTAGTCCCTCTTCCCTTACATGATCGGTCAAAAGACGAAAAGCACCGTAAGCAAGTATGAAAAGCGGAGTAAGAAGAGTATGGCCGGGAGCCCTCTTTTTAAAAAACAACTTTTCAGTTGCGGCCAGAAAGAGCATCATCCCAAGCATGAAGGCTGATTCTATCAGGGGATATGGGTATCTGAAAATGGAAGCATGGTCATTTGGATAATGCACGGCAAACCACGGCAGCGGCAAGCTGTCGAGACTGATCCCGCGGCAGCATCCATCGAAATAGCATCCCAGCCTCCATATGGCTATAGCGGATGCCGCAGGTATCATTGCAGCATCCGCGAAATCGTTCCACCTGATCTTTTCCCTGTATGACTTGTATATGCCTGCCAGTCCCCCGCACAGAATGCCGCCGGAAGAGGAGAGCTCGGCGGGGAAAAAGCCCGCGAAGGAAGGATCATTTGTAATAAACAGCATTGCTTTGCCGAAAAGATCAAAAAAGAGAGCGCCGCCCGCGGCCCCGAAAAATGTCCAGACTATAGCATCCGTGACCCCGTTATGTTCGAGGCCATACTTATTCACGGCCCTGTGCCGGGTCATGAACATGAAGACCACGATGGACAGAGTCCAAAAGAGGTAGCTCGTCTTTATCGTAATGAAGGAGTACTGGAATAGCACCGGAAACATCCATTCATCTCCCTGCCTGTCGCCGTTTTAATATATCATTGTTTGAGCTATTGAGAAATAACGGTTTTACAGCGGCAGAGGTCTGGTGCAAGATACAAAAGGCGGCAGGCGTTAGCGCCTGCCGCACTGAACTAGCTTCGGGGATATTTTTATCTTATTACCTGCAGAAGCCCCATGGTGAAGATCGGGAAGTAGGTGAAAAGCATAAGGCATCCGACCATAGCCACGAAAGCCGGGATTATCTCCTTTGAAATACTCTCAATGCTCTCCCCCGATATCGCAGAAGCAACAAAGAGGTTGATCCCGTAAGGCGGTGAGATGAATCCGCATGCCAGGTTGACCGTGATTATCAGCCCAAAATGTATGGGGTCGATACCGATCATCTTGACTACAGGCAGAAGTATCGGCGTCAGTATGATGACGGCCGCTATGTTGTCCACGAAACAGCCGATGATCAGCAGGAACACGTTGATGATCATAAGCAGCAGGAAGGGGCTGTCAACGAAGGTAGTCAGCCATGCTGCCATCTTTGCAGGGATCTGCGCCATTGCAAGGTAGCTTGCGAACGCCATTGAGAGCCCGATAAGGAATGATGTAGCCCCGTTGATGAGTCCGGTCGATTTGAGGCAGTCATATAGCGATCTCATGTCCAGCTCATGGTATACAAATTTCCCGATGATCACAGAATAGACGACAGCTACGACTGCCGCTTCGGTGGGGGTAAAGATGCCGCCGTATATGCCCCCGAGGATGATCAGGGGGACAAGCAGTGCCCAGAAAGATTCTTTGAACGCTTTGGAGACCTCAGAGAATCTCGGACGATCTGTCATGGTTTTGTAATTGCGCTTCCTTGCAGTTATATAGCAGACTAACATCAGCGCTATGCCTATTATGATCCCGGGGATGATGCCGGCAATGAACATGTCGCCTATCGAACACTGCGCGACTACACAGTAGATCACGAATGGAATGCTCGGAGGTATTATGACTCCGATCGTGCCTGCAGCAGCTGTAATAGCCGCGGCAAAACCGGCATCGTACTTCCTTTCCTTCATCGAAGGGATCATAAAGGATCCGATGGCCGAGACTGTGGCCGGTCCGGAACCGGAAATGGCAGCAAAGAACATACAGGCAAGGACCGTTACCATAGCAAGGCCTCCTACGATGTAGCCGACAAGGCTTTCAGCGAGGGCGACAAGCCTGCGTGAAATGCCTCCGTTGCACATAAGAGCGCCTGCAAGTATGAAGAACGGTATTGCCAGCAGCGGGAACGAATCGAGCCCCGTAACGGATTTCTGGGCAAGCATTATCATAGGTATGTCGGATGTCATCAACATGGCAATGCACGTTGAAAGCCCGAGAGTGATGCCTATGGGAATGCTGAGTGCTATTGTGACGATAAGGATGGAAAAGAGGATAATAGCTTCCATGGTCCCGCCTCCTATTCCATTATCTCTGCCGCAGGTGATGCAGGTGCGGGCAGGCCATTTTTATGCAGCTTGTAGAATTCGACTAAAAGCCTCAGGCACATGAGGGCGCACCCCACCGGCACGGATGCATATGGCCAGGTCATCGGTATCCGCATCGCCGCAGATTCCTGCCCGGTCTCCTGGAGGAATATCAGCAGCATCGTCCCTTGCCATGCCAGGAAGAAACTGAAGACGAACCATACTATCAAAATCATATATTCGAAATATATGCGTGTTTTTCCTTTTATCATATTAGCGAACATTTCGACCCTGAAGTGGCTTCTTTCTTTAACTGCGTAGCTGGCGCCTATCCAGGAGAGCCAGAGGAAGATAAAACGGGCCAGCTCCTCGCTCCATGAGAGCGAGTTTGAAAAAACATATCTCATTACGACCTGGATAAAGACGATAACTGTCATTATGGCCATAGTCCAAACGCAGAAGTACTCTTCAAAATTGTCAAGGAATTTACTCACCGTCATAGCGGTTATGACCTCCTCTTAATGCAAAAAAGGCGCTTCCGTCCGCCGGAGCGGGCGGAAGCGTTGGTACTGTGTCGATGCTACTTCTGTACCTTCTTGATTATTTCCATGAGGTCCTTGCCGAGGTCCTTCTCAAACATCGGGTAGACTTTTGCAGTTGCTTCTACAAAGGGTTTCTTTTCTTCTGCTGTGAGGGAGTTTGCTTTCATTCCTGCCTTGATCACTTTTTCCTTGAATGCGCCTTCCTCTTTTTCCATAAGCTGACGCTGTTTCGCTGTGGCGTCCTTGGCGGCCTTGACTACGAGCTTGTTAAGATCTGCCGGGAGTTTATCCATGAACTTCTTGTTTGCAATAAGGATCTCATATGAGAAGACGTGTCCCGTCTCGGATACGTACTTCTGTACTTCGTAGAACTTACCGTCGTCGATCATTGCATAGGGGTTTTCCTGCGCGTCAACAGTTCCCTGCTGCAGAGCGGTGTAGAGTTCTCCCCAGCTCATGGGCGTGGGGTTGGCTCCGAGTGCCTTGAAGAATGCGAGGTGCATCGGGTTTTCCATAGTACGGATCTTCAGGCCTTTAAGGTCTGCAGGGCTCTTGATGGGTTTCTTGCTGTTGGTGACGTGGCGGAATCCGTTCTCCTGATAACCGAGGATAAGGATGCCTTTGGCAGCCAGATAGCCGTTGAGTTTCTCTCCAAGGATCCCGTCTACTGCTTCAAATGCTGCCTTTCTGGTGGTGAAGAGATAGGGCAGGTCGAGGGCCTGGATCCTCTTGTCGAATCCTGCGAGGGGTGATGATGAGGGGATAGCCATCTGGATCGTTCCCATCTGTACACCTTCTGAAAGTTCACGGTCGCCGCCGAGCTGTCCGTTAGGATAGAGTTCGACCTTGATCTTACCCTTTGAACCCTCTTCGACCTGCTTCACGAAGACTTCTTTCATCGCCTTCATTGTCGGATGCGAATCGGAACCGATGTAACCGACCTTGATGGTGTATTCCGGAGCCGCAAAAGCCGTGCCCGCAAATACTGCTACTACTGCCATGATCATAAATACTGCAAAAAGCTTCTTCATTTGCTGTTTCCCCCTTTGATTTTGTGCTTCGTTTGGAATTATAGAAAACGCCTCTATGAGGCGCAACTACCAATAGGCCTATTTCTTTTTCCTTACTCGGATCTCGCCCCTGTCTGCGTCGACTTCGACATAGTCTCCGTCCTCTATGACCTTGTAGGGGTCGGTCTCCATCTTGTCCACCATAGTGCATCCGACCATAACTGCGGAGGATACGATCACCGGTTCGGTGTCGATAAGGATTATTGCAGCAGGAAGATTGTTTTTGACCCAGAGCTGATAGAAACCGTCTACCTGTACCACGGAGCTGCCTTTTCCCGACTTCAGCACGAGTATTTTATTCGCTATGCTCCTGCCGTGGATCGCATGGTTCCTCTCTATGACTGTCCCCGTCTCGGGATCTGTAAGGTAGAAGCACATCGCGTCTGTCGAGACGACGGCCTCGCCGCATGCGCTGCCCTTTACTATCTTGCGGCACTTATAGACCTTCATATCCTCAGACATTAGTCCAGCCTCCCTTTTATTGCTGCCTCGACACACTCTGAAAGTCTGCGGATAGCAAATGGCTGTCCGCGGCGCTCTCTGTAGTATGCGCACTTAGGAGAGTCTGTCACGCCAAGGCTGCCTTCGAATGATTTCCAGCAGGGTTCGTCGATGCATGTGTTTCCTACCATGCGGACTCCGAGAAGCTCCAGCTTCTGGCGGAGGTGCGAACGCTCGGCAAGCTCAACGGCGCCGGATTCGGCCAGTATCCAGAAGGCAGTGTTGTGGTTGACCTTCCTTCCCGCGAAGAGCCTTTCTATTTCAAGGATCTGGCTGTATGTGTAGTGAGGGCAGCCAAGCATTACCAGATTGATGTCCCCTGTAGCTGCTGTAAGTTTTGTCTCCTGGTCCTTAAGTGTTTTATTTGTAATAAGCGCTGTGGGAGCCGGTATTTTTTTGCCGCCGAAAGCTGCTTCTAGAGTGGGTGCCTCAGGTGTGATGCCGACCATGTGATACATAGCCACGGCTCCGCTTGTTGCGGCCTCTGCTCCGAAGTAAAGGAAGTCTTCCTGTGATGGGCGCACTTTGTTTTTGAATACAAGGACAGGGTCAAGCGATCCTGCCATCTCTCCGATGCAGTGCCCGAGTATCCCCCAGTCGTAGCATTCGTTAAGTTCGGCATCGACTTCAATAAGAATGTCCCCGTGCCTGTTTTCGTCGAGGTGGTAACCGTAATATGGAGTCTTTCCGACTACCGCGGCAGCCAGCGCACTTATTGATGATTCGCGGTTGGAACGGGCACCCAGTGCTCCGTTGACATAGGGTGTCGCGCTGGACTCTGAAAATGCTATGTGCTCTCCCAGGAAGGGAACGTTGGAACATACTCCGGGGGCGCAGTGATATGTAAGTATCGCGCCGATTTTGCGGTATGCCTCTCCTGTGCGGTTAGCCAGATCAAGTTCCTCTTTTGTAACGTCATAGAATTTTGTCAGGTAGTCCGTGTCCCAGTAGGGGTTGGTCGTAGGCGGAACAGCGCATGTCGCGCCTCCCTCTACAAGGAGCTCGCACCAGTATGTATCGCCCTCCTGTCCGCTGAGCGCGACGTGGGCACGCTTGATGGGGATAAGCTTTTCCGCGTCGAAGGTGACTCCGAGCGCATAGAGCATTTCCATGGCTTTCTGCTTTCCCGCGCCTTCAGCTCCGTCGAGTATCCGTTTTTCTTCATCTGTCAGAAACATAGTCAGCCGCCTTTCTTGTCTTATATATTTTCTATGATCGGCAGTGAAATGCCGCCCTTGGGAATAATGCCTATCGTAGCTCTGGGGATCAGTCTCATCGCTTCATCAAGAGCGGCCTGAACGTTAGGGAAGGGAGTGTACTGCATAGCTGCAAGGTCTTCTTTTGTCAGGCCGTCAGAGACGCAGAATATTTTTGCCTTGTCCCTGGCGCGGCAGTTGCAGACAGAAAGCACTGCAGAGACCATGTCAGCTTCAACATCTTCAGGGGAAGCCGCAGCCAGCCTTCTGAGGACTTCGTCCATGGGCAGCGACAACCATTCCCTGAAATGGGGGTGGTTGTGTGCCAGGCCTTCTGTGCAGGGAGCAGCGAATATCATTACACCGCCCTCTTTTACTGCGAAATATGCACAGCTTGTGCCTTTGCAGGCCTGCCAATAGTCCATGTCTGAGGGTGAGGAGCTCACGATTACGATGTCTGCAGGTTCCGGCACACTTATACTGTAAGATATTTTCGCAAGCTTTATTCCCTCTCTGTGTGCCTTGATAAAGTCTCCCGCGAATATTCCGGAGATCTCTCCCTCATAGTTCTTTACAGTGTTGACGATAAAGGCAAGCCCTGCGATCTTTGCGACCTCTTCCATTCCCATGCGGCATGGATTGCCGTCTGCCATCCCGAGTGGTATATCGGGACAGAAGCCAGCGGCGGCATGGGTGGCTGATGTCGTAACAAAGTCACAGACTCCCGGCTGAAGGATCTTTGCACCGCCGGAATAGCCGGCATCGCAGTGCGGAACGATATTACCTATGCCGACAAGGAGATCGGCCTCCAGTGCGTATTTGTTTACGTGTACAGGGATCTTATAATCACCTGCAGTGACTGTACCGAGATCCTTCATGTCTTCGCTCGCATTGGCGTCGTGCTGTACCACTTTGAAACGTCTTACCATTTCCGCCCCGAGCTTTTGTATTATCTCTTCATCGGTCATAAGCCTGTGAGTGCCTGGCGCGGTAAGAAAACTCATGGCGTTGTCAGGGACTCCGTTTTCGTTTAGGTAGTCTGTGATTATGGGCATTATTATGTCGAGAGGAGTGCTTCTAGTGTTGTCTTCAACGAGAAAGACGATGTTTTTCCTGTCTACGGCAAGTTCTTTGAGCGGCGGAGTGCCGATCGGCGATTCAAGGGCTGAGATAAGCTCTCCCTTAAAGTCTTTGACCGCCGGGATGTTCGTCATTTTCCCTTCGAAAATGACAGATCCTTGCGGTGCATCAAAATATTCTTTCCTGTCTCCGTATGGTATGTCGTATCTCATCAGCTTTGTCCTTTCATCTAACACAACTTGTGTGTTGAAAGTATGTAGCCTGTATACATTTTATAGATTATACCATTCCGTTTATGTATGCACTACCCGTAGCGAACGCCCAGCGGACTAAATCGTCCCAAATATGTGAGCATGATAGTATCTTCAGAAATATATGTCAACTCAGATTTTATAGAGGCTCTGATGTCAATAGATAAAGCCGCCTGTTGACTTCTTTTCGCGTTCTATTGTCAGGATGCTCCGCATCTTCCTGCAGCAGATGAAATATGTAGACAAAAACCTGATTAAGATGTATGTTTGCTGTATACATATATAGTAAAAATGGGGGATCTAATTGACACACGACCATGAAAAAGCCAGCTGGACAAAAGCATACGAATGGATCCGTGACGCAATTGAATCAGGGGAACTTGAAATGGGCACACCCTTGCCGGAGAACCTTCTTGCCAGGGAGATAGGGGTCAGCAGGACACCTATCCGTGAGGCACTAAGGAGTTTGGAACAGGACGGATACGTCAAGATAATTCCCCAAAAAGGCGCATTTGTATCAGAAATATCCCTCGAAGACCTGAAAGAGATATACGACATTCGCAAACTTCTGGAACCCTTTGCAGCACTCTCTGCAGTCAATAGGATACCCGATGGGGAGATCGACGAGATGGAAAGAGGCTGGAAAGCCCTAAAAAGGGCAGTGCTGGCTGGGGAAGTATCTCTCTCTAAGGTCTCAGAAATGGATCTCCTCCTCCACATGACGATCACCAAATATGCGACCAATAAACGGATCGGCGCGATCATAACCACATACCATGCCCAGATCCAGCGCTTCCAGAAACTTTCTGCACAGTCCCTCGCGAACATCCACGAAACGATCGGCCAGCACGTTGAGATATTGGAAAAACTTCGTGAGAGGGATGCCAGGGGCCTCTCTTCTCTGCTCTACGAACATATCGCAAAAAGCGAGAGCAATATAATGAAGGATTATTTCCTCAAGTAAATAGATCTGAAGGTGGTGGGATCCAGATGAAATTCAGAAGCTCCGAAATACTTTCAGATCCGGTCTTTACCGAAAACAGGGCCCTCTATAAATCCATGGGCTTCTCTGACGAGGACCTAAAAGGGCCTCTAATAGGGATAGCGAACGCGTGGAACGAACTGGTGCCCGGACATTACAACCTAAGACAACTTTCCGAATTTGTCAAAAAAGGCATATACAGGGCCGGCGGAATGGCAGTCGAGTTTGGTGTAATAGCTGCCTGTGACGGGCAGTCATGCGGACATAACGGTATGAAATACATACTCCCCACCAGAGACCTTATAGCATGTGACATCGAAGCAATGGCGGAGGCCCACAGGCTGGACGGCATTGTTATGCTTGGATCGTGCGACAAGATAGTCCCCGGTATGCTGATGGCAGCAGCAAGGCTGGGAATTCCGGCGATATTGCTTGTCGGAGGTCCAATGGCCGGGGGCGTTTCCTTTGACGGGCGTAAGAGCGACTCCACCTCCGTATCGGAGGCTGTGGGGATGCTGAGCGCCGGACGGATAAGCAAAGAGACTTTATCAATGCTTGAAGACAATGCAGCACCCTCATGCGGTTCATGCTCATACTACGGCACCGCGAACTCGATGGGCTGTGCGGCAGAGGCTATGGGCATGTCCCTCACCGGTTCGTCCCTGATCCCCGCGACAGCATCCGAAAGGTTCAGGTCCGGCGAAATGACCGGCATTAAAATTGTGGAGCTTGTAAAAAGAGGCGTTACTGCAAGAGACATAATAACAAGGAACTCCCTTGAAAACGCAGCTAAGATAATGGTCGCCACGGGAGGCTCCACAAATACTTTCATCCATCTCTCGGCAATAGCACACGAGATAGGGACAGACGCAGAGACTATGATGAAAATATACGACAGGGCAAGTGAGACTATACCTTCTATAGCGATGGTGAACCCTGCTTCTTGCTACGACATGGAGGACTTCTACCGCGCCGGAGGGATCCCGCAGGTCATGAAGGAACTGGGGGAGGACATCGATCTTTC
Source organism: Synergistaceae bacterium DZ-S4 (assembly GCA_025943965.1). Lineage (NCBI taxonomy): Bacteria > Thermotogati > Synergistota > Synergistia > Synergistales > Synergistaceae > Caenicola > Caenicola nitritireducens. Next base: position 11,437 of record JAPCWD010000011.1, on the reverse strand, counting down.
ATGCATGACCGTGACAGGCAAGGATCTCAGAGAAAATCTTGGCGCATGGTCTGATCAGTTCGGCATTGACCGGCGTGTGATCCGCACCAAGGAAGACCCTTTCGGCAGATCAGGCGGCCTGGCAGTGATGCGGGGTAACCTTGCTCCGGGGACTGGGATAACAAAACCCATAGCAATGGATCCTGCTATGTACCATTTTTCCGGACCTGCAAGGGTCTTTGACTGCGAAGAAGATGCGAACCGGGCGATCCTTGACGGAAAGATCAAAGATGGGGATGTGCTTGTCATCCGTTACGAAGGTCCTAAGGGCGGCCCCGGGATGCGTGAGATGTATTTCGCGATGAAACTGCTTTACGGCAGGGGGCTTGCAAAAAAGACCGCGATCATAACTGACGGCCGTTTCTCCGGAACCAACAACGGCTGCTTTGTCGGCCACATATCCCCCGAAGCCGCCGAAGGCGGCCCCATAGCCGCAGTCAGGGACGGAGACATTATCATCATAGATGTTGAAAATAAGAAACTGGACGTTGACCTCTCCCCCGAGGAGCTGGAAGCCCGCCTCAAAGAGTGGAAAAGACCTCCGCAGAAAGAACTGAAAGGCATCCTCGGCATATACGCCAAACTTGCCGCCTCAGCAGCAGAGGGCGGCATGATGAAGGTCTAGCCCAATAGTGATAATCACAGTATCTCGATCTCTGAACAGATAACATCAATGACCCTCTGCAGTATATCCTGGGGGAGCCTCTCAACGATCTTGAAGTGTCTTCTGTTTATGTCGAGTGATTTGACATGTTCGCAAAGTATGACTCCGGTGGTTTGGGTCCTGCCGTCAAGACGTATATGAAGAGGGAATTCATTGTTGGTGTTGGTTACGGGGCATACAACAGCCATGTTGGTCTTACTGTTGAAAAAGTTGTTGCTTACTACTAATGCCGGTCTGTACCCTGCCTGTTCATGCCCGGCATGAGGATCAAAATTAAGCATGATGATATCGCCCTGGCTTACCATACTTCCTTACCTACAGGCTCACCCCAGTCGATCCCGGTGGGTTCGTACTCACCTTTATATCCCTCAAAAAGATTCATTATATTCTGACGCTTTTTTTGTGGTTCAGCTTTCGTTATTACAATGCAGTTTCCCTGTGCAGAAATATTGACTGCACCTTCCTTATCAATTTCCGCTTCTCTAAGAATATCCAGAGGAAGCCTTATCCCCTGACTGTTTCCCCATTTTTTGATCGTTGTAAGCATTCTCATCACCTCATGTATATACAAGTATATACACAACTTGAACGAGTGTCAAAATAAGCATTTATACATATCGATGAGTGTCGATGTTATAGTATATTGTTCCTGGAAATTAAAAGCAGTTTTACGGGGGAGTGGTATAGATGTGGTGGGGAGCAGCTGCAAACGGATGTGGAATGCCATTTGGGATGTTTATGATGCCGTTGTTCTTTCTTATAGTAGTCGTGATCCTCTTTTACGCATTCAGCCACAGAAAGAATGAGTTTGAGAGTCATCGGTCAGGAAGCTTCAGCGACAGTGATGATATTTTGAGAGAATTGCGGGAGATTAAAGAAGAGCTCCGTGATTTGAAGAAAGACAGCTAACAAATAAGCGGCTTCAGGGGAACCAGCCCCGAAGCCGCCTTCTCTTTTTTGTATGATTGGAATACAGACTGAAATTTAAATTTTTTATCGATCTGGCACGAATATTAATTTTGCCCTTCGCGTACCTTGATTAGCCGTACTCCAGGAAATATGGCCGTCATTTGCCAGTCTTCCCCAAACAATTCCGGGATGGATATCTATGTTTTTTGCAAATTTTGATACACTTGCGTCAGAATAATCAGAAGTGCCATCGATAAAATATTTGTATTCGTCAGGCGGGATCAATGTGTCGGCGGAATATTGATCCGCCTGTTTCTCCATCAGCATTTCCTCTGGGATCATGCTGATATTGTTTTCTCCTGGAGATATGTAATTGACCAGGATATTTTTTTTTGTGTGACCGAGCATTATATGTCCGATTTCATGGAAGAAAGAAAACCAGAAAATATCTGAATGTGCACCCCTTGTACTGAGGTTTATATGTACCTTCTCAGGGGAGAGCCATCTGGTCGAGCCATGTACATATGTCCCTTTGAGATGAGGCAGCAGCGTAACGGCAATCCCGGCAGATGCACATATCTCTCTTAGGTTTTTGTAAATATCCACTGTACATAAAGTAAGGGCCCTTAATTGGGGAATGATAGATTTCAAAGTTTTATGTGAAAATGGTTTTGTTTCGATCCGCCGACAAATATTTTCACCCTGCTGTAACCATGCCGCAAGAGCAATTACAGATGGATCAGCGATCAAGGCATGACGAAAATTAGCCGCGTATGGGAGGTCGGGAAAATATTCTAAGGACCCTACATTAAAAAAATTTCTCAGATTAACAACTTTTTCTTCTTTTTTTCTTGTTGCAGGAATCCATCCATACTTTGCCATTTCAGCATAACAGGAATATTGATCCAAAAGTTCCGTCTCTTTTGTTATCTGTTTTTTTTCTTTTATCCGTTCGAGCTTTGCCTGGTAATTAGATTCCAATTTTAACCAATAAACTGCCTCAGGCTCGAAAATATTCTCCAAAGCCAGAGCAGTTTTAGGCGTGACAGGCGCCTTTCCCTTGATGATCTCGTTTACGGTTTTGCAGGTCATCCCAAGCCTTATGGCCAAATCTTTCTGCGTCATATGATAATACTCAAGTAGCTCACTGAGAGTTTCTCCCGGGGGGACAGCATAATCAGATTCCCCATAAAATATTTTTTTATCAGCCATGATAATCTATAACCTCCAGGATGATAATTTCTGTTACCTTGCCCCAATCCAGTCCTCCGCTTGGCTGTTTCGGGACAGGGTCATTATTAGGCTTGAAAATCAGCCTCACATTTCCTGATAAAACTACGCTGAGCTGCCCCGCTCTGTTGTTGACGAGCTCGTGACACCTTGCCGGGGGCAGTTTACTTATGTCTGCAAGAGAAGATGCCGCTTCAAATTCTGTTATGCGCAATCTAACCTTGTCAGCAATTGTTTTTCCCCATCTTTTATTGCCGTCAATGTTATTTAAACAGGCTTTGTACAGTGTGTTCGTAGAGAAGTATACCTCCATCACGTGCCTCCGTCAAGATAATAATTAACCTATTATGTTAATAAAAATATTAATTGATTTTTATTTATATATACCTATTAAGTTAATTATAATTAAACATCTAAGCATGGATAATGTTGTTAATGCCTGTAATTTCATTCCAGAAATGTTGGTTACAATAATACATCAACTTAGCTAAAAAGCAAACTTAGTGCAACCCTTTTGGAGTGATCACGAGGACCTGGATCCCCGCTCGAGGGCATGCGGGGATGACGGGATGAGGAAGGCGTACGGGGATGACGGAATGAGGAATACATGCGGGGATGACGTAATGAGGAATACATGCGGGGATGACGTAATGAGGAATACATGCGGGGATGACATAAATGAGAAAAGTATACGGGGATGACGGAGAATGGGTCGTACCAAAGGGTTTTGATCCTAAACTATCGATTTGCTACCGGTTTGCAATTAACTCCCCTGATTTATCCAGTCTTTGCCAGCTTCGCCAGCCACTTAACGTGTCTTGTGATCTTTGGGGATGCGAATGACTCACCCAGTTCCTGAATGAGCTGTAGATCCAGCTTTGCCAAAGCCTCTTCGTCGATCCTGAGATCTTCAAGGATGAAAGCCTTCCAGATAGGGTAGTTCTGAGGTGTGTATCTGATGACGTAAAGTTGATCGAGCAGGGCCTTTTCCGGTATTGCCCTTATGTATCCGGGTGGGGGGTCCTTTACGGCGTATGTGCCTGGAAATACGGCCTGCCGTGGAACTGTGAGCCATTGGATATTCCCGTATGGCGTCTTCAGGCTTCGGCTTCTCTTTGGCGTGACCGCTGTGACGGAAGCAACAGCCTCGGGGATCAACCCAGCTTCAAAGAGGACAAGGTTGCCAGATACTGCGGCTGGGCCGTAAACATTGCATGCAAGGTATCTAAGGGAGGGCTCTCTCTTGCGCAGAAGGGGACCAAGACAGTACCAGCCACGCATTATCCGTTCGATATAGCCGTCCGCGGCAAGCCCCTCTATCTTCTGCCAGATATTAACGTAGCCGCTCTCGGTCAGTCTGCTCTGCAGCACCCAGCCGGGGATTTCTGTATCCAGTCCCTTAAGCAGCTCGATATCGGTCAAGCCACATCACCTCGCTAAAATATATTCCATTTTGTGCATAATAACATCTAATTATTAGAGTTTACTATACATAAAAAATATATTCAAGCGTAATAGATCATAGGGATCAAAAATCAGGATCTATGAGCAAGGAGGTATCTTTTCGCAGAACATCAAGCTTATCTCCTGTCTCGATTCCCTTCTTTAGTTCATCAAAAATCTCCGCCACCCCCATACCAATACATTATAAACCTATGGTCGAACGATTATGAAATGGCAGAAGGAGCAGAGGAAATTTGCAGCAATCACGAGGAGCTGGATCCCCGCTCGAAGGCATACGGGGATGACGGGATGAGGGATGCATGCGGGGATGACGGAGAATAGGACGTACCAAAGGGTTTTGATTCCCCGCCCCCGGTCGTTCCCGTGTGCCCCTGATCAGGAAGGAGCTGTTCCTCGATAGAGGGACATAATAAATCACCATAGCGACTGACTATTTCGAGTGCGTTCCGAGATCGGGAACCCAGGTCTGTCTTTGCTTTTGACCCTTTATGGAGTGATCATGAGGACCTGGATCCCCGCTCGAATGCATACGGGAATGACGTAGAATGTGCCCCCGTACGTCCCGCTTTTTGGGCTTTGGCTGAGGTATTACGGGCTCGGAGTTACATCAATGAGGCTGGCCACCAAATCCTGCTGGATCTTCAGCACGACATCGGTATGCACGGTATGAGTATAGACGTCAAAATCTATGCCGCCCTCATTCGTCGTCGTCTTGATCCACTCGCTCCCATCCTCATACAGAATGCTGACACTGTCGTTTGAATCTCCGTATATAGTGAGTTTATTATTTGAGTCCGTCATGTCGATGACATCCTGCACGGACAAGTTCTCAAGCGCATTGGAACCGCTTGTGCTGCCCCTCAGGTCAAATATCTCTATGTTACGAATGGAAGGATCTGAACCAAAATCGATGCCCTCATCAAATCTCATGACGACCGTGTCGGTTCCGGTGAACCCGTCAAGAGCTTTTCCCCCGGAGTAGAGCAGGGTGTCGTCTCCCGTTGTCGCAATCTTCTCAAAGATATCTATATCGAGGGTGTCCGATACAGGAGAAGAAGGATCGGAGTGCCCAGTCTCAACAGTATATGCTTTGACTTCAATAGTTCCAGTTCTTGCCGATTGTATAAATGCGATGTTGTCTATTTCGCTTGCGGCTATTCCGGAAACAGTGTAGGTGTCTGTTGCAGAATCATAGCTTGAAGATATCAAGGAAGTACCGGAGTAGAAGGAAGCGTATTCTCCAAGTCCCTTGATCTCCAGAGTTACTGTTTCAGAGCCGTCAGTATCGATAATTGAAGCATTAAGATTCAACGATACATAATCTCCTTCATTGCCAAAAGTACTGGTTGGAGAAATAGAAAGTCCATTTGCAACCGGTACTATCTCCATATCAAAAGTAGCGGTGCTTATTTCCGGATCCAAACCATCTTCTCCGGAAATAACGGAGAGAGTCAGATCTGTTATAGTTCCACTGTAGTGCTCCGGTGGCAATATGGCGATATATGGAGGCAATGAAACTCCGTTGACCGGGATGGACCATGACATATTGCCAAATGCATCTGCACCCAAGTTGTGGGCTAAAACAGCAGAAGCCTCGTCCGCACCGTAATAGACAAGGTACCCATTTGGCAAGTTGCCCAATATTGCCGTTAAAACTGATTCCGAGCCGTCAGTGTCAACAAGTCCCGTGCTTGTAAAGTCAAGTACGATCTTGGAATCTTCGCTTCCGGAAATATTGTTTGTATGTATGTCGTATCCGCTGTTGACAGGTTCAACCGTAAGTGTTTCTGTAACAGTGTTAGTTACGATGTTTGCGGCATTTTCTTCCTGTCCTACAAGTGTTGTTGTGATGGTAGCCTGTCCGGATGAGTGCTCACCAGGTCTATAGATAAGATCCACAGGCTGGTTAATGTCTGTTACGCCTTCTACTATATAGTAATCGCCGTCCGCAACTCCTGCTACACCTGATACATAGGTAAGAGATAGCTGATTCCCTCCATACCAAAGTGTTCCGGGTGAGTCCATTTCTGTTTCGTCAAGCGAGACATATAGCTTTTCTCCGATGATATTTAAATGAGTATTATCCGCAGGGTTTGACATGTTGAGAGTCATAGTAACATCATTGCCCTCAAGAGCATCAACAATCGAGAGTGAGAGATCTGTATCGTCAGTCACCGGAGTTATCGGCTGGTTTATTGTAATTGAGTCATCGCTTCTGATTCCGCCTTCTGAGTATGTTGTCAGAGTTGCATCAAAAGAAAGATTAGAACTGTTATTGCTGTTCCAGTTAGGCGGGGGCGTTATAATTATCGAAGCTAAGAGAGCTTGTAATGCAGCATTTCCGCCTGTGCTAGAAGCAGTCCATACAGTTTCTCCATTGACAGTTGTTTGTACCATTCCATTTATTATTGTGCCTGGAGGTAGCCCTGTTAGCGTAATAGAGAAGTCGCTAGTTCCGTTGGTAGTAAATTTGGCAATATCAGCCAGAGTAATTGGAGAATCTTCATTTGCAACAGGTAACGGGATAAATTCAGCCTCTATAATATCTACAGGTGTTCCTGTGGTACTGCCTGTGTCATCAAAATCAGCAGGGGTGGTTATTACAATTACGGTAGAGGATGATACTGTTACGCTGTCAAAATCCTCTGAATGTGCTGAGATGATAATACTCTGATTTAGGTTAGAAAGCTCTGCTGCTGTACCATCGAAATACAGAACAACAGTGTGTGTGAGCGGTCCGTTAAAATCAACATTCGGATTAACCTGTATGAGCCACTGTCCTGTATTAGAATTACCCGGTGTGTTACCGATGTAAACTGCGTTCCCAACTGTCACTCCATTAGGTACTCCATCTACGACTATAGTTATAAGTTGTTCACTACCGTCATAGTCTTGCTGATTGTTAGCATTAGGATCATGTGCCTGTTCTACCTTTATGGTTACAGAAACAGTGGAGTTTTCTGTGACGGTAATTTGATTGCCAGAGATTATAACAGACGGTTTGTCTCCAGTTATTAGATCGACAGATGTCGCTGTCTGGTCTGTCACTGCGTTTACGATAAAATTGTATGTTGTATCTGTTTGCTCTGTGACAGAGGGCAGAGTTGAGTCGGAAGAGGGGTCTGTTATTTCATATTTGATGGCGAAATTAAAGCTGCCATGAGTATTAGGAGCTCCCTTGCCATAAATGTTATTTATGGCTGAGCCTGTAAGTTTGTAATACCCATCTTCGAGCACAACTAAGGGAATTCCGGAGTCAGCTGACGCATCAGCCAGCGTTTTGGTAGTCGAATTGCCGAAGTACAAGGTGAAGTCTTTGCCTTCCACGTCGGATGCCTTGATCCAAACCGACGTCAGAGTTTCGTCATTATCATCGTTATGATGAACAATGTTGAAATTGAGATGCGCCAAAGTGTCTTCATGTGTCGTTGTGGAAGATACAATGGTGGATTCCGGCGAAGGAGTAACTTCTATTGTTACAGGTTTCAATGCTCCCGTTAAAGAGTCTCCGTCGTTTTCAGTTGTAATAGCTCTGAGATCTAGTTTTATGGTTCCGCTAAAGTTTTCATCTGTTTTAATAAAGGTATCTCCCAATTGAGAAGTATTAACAATCCAAACTCTATTGACGCCATCCCCGCCGACGTATGTCGCCCCTTCTACTTTGAATTTGGGATCGAGCCCAGTCAGTATAAGAGTTAAGGTTTCAGAACCGTCCGTGTCTGTAAGTCCAATATTATCAATCACGTTAGATAGTGCGATTGTATGTCCGGCTCCATCGACGATAGTTTCAGTAGTAGTGAAATCCTTCACATCAAGTATTGCAGGGTCGGCAACTCCTTTTACTATAACTGATATTGGGAGAGATACAGGATCAGAAACACTAGTGTGTCCTCCATCTGTATCCACCGATTGAGCAATGACATTTAATGTGAAGTTTTCGTTGCTGTTGTGCGGAGGCAAAATCGCAAGAGTCTTGCTAGTAGAGAACTCTGTAATCAATACCTTGCCATCTCCATCAACAGTCTGTTCGACTCCATCGTAATAGATTTTGGCTCCCGGTGGGATGTTTGCTATCGTGATATTAAATGTTTCAGATGAGTCGCTGCTTGAGGGTCGCACTTTAATATTAACAAGCGTGTCCTCAGGGGTATTCACTGGGGAAGATGCTGATAAAGTGACTTTATCAGCTACAGGTAATACCACAACATTTGTCAAGCTAGCACTTCCGGAAATTGCGCTTACTGTATTTCCCGTATCCGGGTCAACGTCCACTGTTTTCGCTTGTACTTCAATTTCAAACATGCCTTTTACGTTGTGTGCTGCTTTGAATTGTACTGTATCAAGGTAGTCGACTGGAATTTCCAATGCTGAGCCATTATAGGTCAGAGTTATCCAAGTAGAGCCGTTGTAATACTTGAACTGGGATCCCACAGCAGAATCTAGTCCACCGTTTAGTATTGGCTTCAATAGAGCATAGGTCAGTTCATCGGGGTCTTGGTTGTTCCAACCGTTCTTTAAGTTGAAACCATTCTGTTGTAGATCGAACCACGTGTCTTCATAAGCAGGAGTACTATAATTATGATCCGGGTTCATGGTAAGGTCATCGGTACCATCACCATCTGTGTCTGTTCCGACCACTTCAGGAACAGCCGCAACTTCAACAGTCACATCCATATCCGTCACAACCACAGATGTTACGGGTGAGCCATTGACGGTTTGAGTGTCTGTCGTTTCAACAGATATAGAGATGTCCTCGTCTTGACTAGAGTGCGCCGGAGGAGTAACGGTATAGTTCTTATATGCTTCACTTGCTACATCTACAGCAGAAACTGTGTAGTCAGTAGCGCCATCTCCGGTAAATATAATATTTCCTCCGCCATCGCGGATAACCCATCCTACTTGTAGTGCATTGACTGTTATTCCTGTAATTTCTTCGCTTCCATCAGTATCAGTCACTTCAAGATGCTGCAAGAACTTAACGGCAGTATCTTCATTGGTCGTTACACCTGAGACTTTTACATCACCGGCTATGGGGTTGACATAAAGGTTGAGCGTTACGCTGTCACTCTCAACATTCGGCGTATGTGAGGAATCACTGTCGGTGTCCTGAGCCCTTAGTGTTATTGTTATATTATTAATATCTCCGCTGAAATCTTTCGGCGGCTTCACGGTTATAGATGGGATGTCATTACCTCCGGTAAGAGGAATGGTAATAGTTCCAGAGCCATCTATAGTGGTTCCGTTTACAACTGTACCTGCCGGAAGTCCGGTGATTACAATGGATCTCTGTTCGCTTCCGTCCGTATCGTCAAACTGTTTCGTGAGCAATGTAGACAGATTGAGTGTAGTATCTTCATCAATCGTCACAACAGTAGACTTCACTCCGTCAATCCATAGTTCAACGTCATCGGTAACAGCCCTTACGTCGACATCAACAGTTGCCGTATTTATGGCACCTGGAACTCCCGATAGAGGGTTTCCGGAATTGTCGACTTCGTATGAAGTGACCGAAACAGTCACAGAGAAATTAACTCCGCTGTCTGCAGGGGGGAGCACCTGCAGAGCTTCGTACTGAGCTTTTGTCAGAGAAAGAGTTCCCGATGCGCTGTTTATATGATAATCGGTTTGGTCTGTAAGCACGATCGTTACAGAGCCGCCGCCGGACGTCCAAAGGAGAGCGTTAGAATTTGTTCCATCCAAAAGTTGAGCTCCGGCTGGAATCCCGCTCAAAGTGATAGCGCCTAGCAGTTCTGGGTTGTCTCCATCAACTCCCGGTCCATTTTGGTCCACATTGTCAGTTGACAGCGGCATCTTAAGTCCTAAAGCGACGGATATGTCCTCATCGGTCGTTATAGATGTGCTGTCCACTGTAACAGTGGGCTTGTCTGAAATGGGATTGACGGTTATGTTCAGAGTAGCATTATCGCTGAACGTTAAGTTACCGGCATTATATGTAATGGTGGGAACAGGGCCACTGTAATTTGGATGCGGAACAAATTCGTAGCTTCCGTCCGCATTTAGGGTCAGTGTGCCAATTGTCCCCCACGATGTGGTAATGGTGACGGTGTCGCCTGCCATATAGCTGTTCTGTACTCCATCTCCATTTGAATCTACTGTGAAGGAGAAGACTTTAAGTGGTTCGTCATAGTCTGGGTCTGGCACATCGTTGTCAAGGACATTGCCAAACAGAGTTGTGTCTTCATTAATACTTGCAATGTCATCATTTATTACTCCATCATCGTTTGTACCGATAATGGTAATTGTTACGTCTTTTGTGGTAATCCCGCCGTTGCCGTCATCTAGCTGGACAGTGTAAGTAAGTATGAGTGTTTCTCCATGCGGCAACTCATCAAAAGGATAAGTGTATGAATCAAACTTCCAGTCAATCCCGTGTGCTTTGTACTGATTTGTGGGATCATCGTTTCCTCCAGTAACAGAGAACATGGCAATTAAAGTATCATTATCAGGTACCGGTCCGGAATAAGTTCCACCGACAGAAACAGTATTTACTTTTGAAGCCACTGGTGTATCCAAAGTGTCCACATCATAGACGGAGAGAGTTCCTGAAGTGGATAATCCCGCATTTGTTTCAATTAAAGATTCTGAGTCACTGTCACCAGCGTCAAGTCGTATCTGAGGTTTATCATTTGTTCCGACCACAGTAATGGTTAGGGTTGTGGTAGCAGTGGCTCCCTGTGAGTCCGTGATAGTGTAAGTGAAAGTATCCGTTACCTCTTGGTCCTTTGCCAAAGCCTGCACGATAGGGTTTCCATTATCGAGAGTATATGTGTAAGTCCCATCAGAGCTGACTATTAAAGTTCCATAAGTACCTGCTATATCTGTGTCTACCTTTCCTGATACAGAACTATGCACTCCCTTATCAGCGCCCGTGACTGTAAATGTCTCTCCAAAGTCAATGTCCTCATCATTATCAAGCACATTCCCCGTCGCGGAATAAATTTCATCTTCTTTTACTTCATTTACATCAGCTTTAGCAACAGGTGCATCATTTGTACCTGTTATGGTAATAATAACGTCATGAGTATCACTGGCACCGGAAATATCAGTGGCTTTCACTGTATAAACAAGTATTAATTTATCTCCCTCTGCAAGCTCATCAAAATAATAATT
>JAPCWD010000010.1 GCA_025943965.1 Synergistaceae bacterium DZ-S4 | reverse complement strand
TAACGTAAGGCAGCAAATAAGACAGCCGCCGAAAAACCGGCGGCCGCAAGATGGATCATTACTTTCGAGATACAAGAAACAAAGTTTACTTTTATACTTGACAGCTGAGACGGTATCTGGATTCCCGTCAAGTTGCGCCAGGGAACGACGGTTATTCAGCTTCCCGGTATTAGGGTTTTCACGATAGTTTGACGATAGTTTGACTACTGTTTGACTATCGTTTGCCCGCCCTTACTCGTAATAATCAGTCAGAAAGTTTTCTCTTCTTGCATCTGTCAGAGCCTTAATTATCATGTTCCTTATGTGGGAAAGGCCAGGGGATCCGTCTGGGATATCCTTCTCATAGATCAGGGGTCTGCCTGATAACAGCAAAGCTTTTGCACCGTTGAAGTTTTGGACCTGAATGTCATATTGAGGTGTTTCAAGCTGAAGGTCCCTGTTAAGCCTTTCCTTATAAACTTCAAAATCGCTTGGGCTGCCGCCCCATTCTTCTCCTCTCATGACCACAGTGTCGTCAAGGGTCAGGACACTCTTGCCCGTTACTTCTTTAACGTTTGGTATCAGGATATTCAAGACATACTTCCTTCTGATCTCGATATCGTTTTCTTGAAAATAATCCAAAACAGCACCGACTCTTTCTTCCATGTCAGTATTGGCCCGTATCATATCAGTCTGCACAGGATCGGTCGGTTTCCGGTTGTCATCCCTTGGCTTGATGAACTTCATAGTATCAAGGACCGTCTCCAGCGGCTTGAAACCGCTTTTGTAGCGAATGTCTATTCCTTTGACATAAAGCTGCTTAAGTCTCTCTACCCTCATACGTTCAAGATAGGTCAGGAGACCTACGTTGTTGTATCCTGCCTTTTGCATGATGTCCAGTGCCTTCAGGTCCGTCTCTTTTTCAAGGTCGATGTCGTAAAAATTTATAACAGCTCTGTTCAGATATGACCTCACCATGTTCCCCGCTACCTTGCCGCTTTGGGTCGCAGCAGCGACCTCTGCCATCGTCTGGAAGTCAATTTTTTCATTTCGGGATGACTGGATCAGCCAATGCGAGAGGTCTGAATGGGTAAACTCACGTGCAAGTACAGCCGAGATCTCATGGTCGCTTTTCAGGAAATCAAGCATTCCTGTAGTTATATATGTCAGTCCGCCCGGAAGGGAAAAAGCATGAGGATCGTTCCTTTTGATTATGCGAACCTCGTAATTCAGGTCTCTTCCCATATAAGGCTTTATTTTTGCTGCCACTTCAGAGAGTTTTTTCTCCATTTGGGGATCTGTTACCCTCGGTATCTGCTTTTCCACCTGTTCTGATATGTTTTCAGTGATCTTCTGCTCCTTCTCACGGATATCATCTGAGTTTACGGAGTTATCATCAGAGGCTGAGCTCTGAGAAATAATTACAGCAGAGGATATTAATATATAAAAAAGCAATACCAGGAACTTTTTCATTAAGCTTCCCCCATGAGTTGTTTAGATATTCGATTATTCTAGCTGTTTGGCAGAGATGAAACAATTGGGGGAATTGCGGCTTTTAAACCGCAGAGAATTTACAGCTTAACAATGGTGAGGACGCAGAGGCGGTCAAACGATAGTCGAACGGTTGTCAAACAGTCGTCAAACGATCGTAAGAGCTTTTGAAAAGCCACCTCGGGGAATTGCGGAGTGGGACATGCCGCGGAGAATTTGCTTGCTTCGCATCGCGGAGAATTTTGCAGGAAGACCCATCCGGCTGTGAATAAAAGTTTTTTATATCGTCTTCCCCGAGTGCTTAAATCGGGGGCCTGTGTCCCTGCTCAGCCGCCCCTCCTGGATGCGAAGCGAACAAATTCTCCAGCGGCCGAAGGACGCGAATTCCCCGCGGCCCTTGGCCGCAAATCCCCGCCCTTTGGCCCCTACGGCCGCTCGCCAATTGCCAGTCTTTACAACTCCTCAGCCTTTCTTACTTAACAAACTCTTTGACCGCATTCAGATCCTGGGGTTTTAGGCTGCGGACTATCTCTCCTTTTTTAAGCTCTAGGAGTGCGGGAAGTTCTTTTATGCCAAGTTTTTCTACCATTCTGGCATTTCTGTAGCCATCTATTAGGACGATCTTTACTCCGCTCTCTTTTGCATATTTCTCTGTCTCGACCTGAAGGTTTATCTGGCTCTGGTCAATGCTCGAAGTCATCAGCGCACAGACATGGTCCGGGTCTATCAGGACAGAGCGGAGATGCAGCTGCTCAGTAATGTAGGAGTAGGCTGCCATCGATGCAACAGCGCCGTCCCCTGCAGCAGTAACTACCTGGCGCAGATACTTTTCGCGGATGTCTCCTGCGGCGAATATGCCTTCCACCGATGTCTCCATCTTGTCGTTCGTATCGATCCAGCCCCCGCGGGTCTGCTTGACAAGTGATCCGTGCTCACCGAGATAAGATATGTTGGGCTCAGTGCCGACAAAGACAAAGACTCCGGCAACGGGCAGGTCCGAAATTTCTCCAGTCTTTACGTTCTTCAGCACCAATTTTTCAACAAGCCCTTCTCCCTCTATTGATTCAACAACAGAGTTCCATATCGGCTCTATCTTTGGGTTGGAGAGTGCCTGTTCTATTGCAAGCCTGTCCGCCCTGAATTCATCGCGCCTGTGGATTATATAAACTTTTGATGCAAAACGGGTAAGGTATCCGGCCTCTTCTACGGCAACATTCCCGCCGCCTACCACGGCAATAGTTTCATCTTCAAAGAATGCCGCATCACAGACAGCACAATAGCTGACTCCCCCGCCGGTAAATTCAGCTTCGCCTTTGCAGCCTAGCTTGCGGAAGCTTGCCCCTGTGGCAAGGATTATAGCTTCGGCTTCAACTTCGCCTTTATCAGTGATAACGATCTTGCTTCCGTTCCTTATCTCGATCCCGGATACTGTGCAGTCCCTGAATTCCGTTTTGAAGTGTTCGGCATGCTTCCTGAAAGAAACACCAAGTTCTGAACCTGAAGAATGTATAACACCCGGCCAGTTTTCTATTTCGTCTGTTATGTTGATCTGACCGCCGGGGATGCCTTTCTCGAGAAGCAGCACATCAAGGCCGGCGCGGCGTCCGTAAATCGCGGAGGTGAGACCAGCAGGTCCCGCTCCTATTATGACAAGTTCTCTTTTTTCCATAAAAAACGCTCCTTCACGAAATTTTTTTATCTGATATAACTTTCCGAATTCTATATTATTTTCAATTCTTTTTCCACGTCAGGTGCCGTAATATGCCGTTATAGTCGAAAATCCTGTTCATTAGAACAAAATTGCCCGGGGCCATGGATATGAGTATATCCGCCTGTTCGTCCCCGCCTGTCTCGAATCCCATAAAGCCTCCATCCTTAAGAAACCTCGGAAAACTCTCAAAAAAGAGCCTGTAGAGTTTAGTCCCGTCCTCTCCGCCGTCCAGTGCTTCAATGGGTTCGTGGTCCTTAACATCTGACATGAGCCTGTTGACCTCTTTGGAAGGAATATATGGCGGATTGGCAACTATGAAATCAAGTGATCCCGGTGGAATATCGCATACAGAGGGATCTGAATTCAATATTAAACTAAATCTTGATTTTAAATTATATTTATAGGTATTTAAATCTGCCCAATTTAGGGCATTTTGACTTGAATCTATTCCATAGCCTGATAAATTCTGATTTTCCAGAAGCAGTGTTAAACCTATGCATCCGCTCCCCGTGCACCAGTCCGCAAATCTTTCAGCATCAGGACAGGCATTCAGCATTTCTTCTACAAGCAATTCCGTTTCGGGTCGGGGGATCAGACAGCCTTCACCTACTTCAAAAGGCCTGCCGTAAAATTCCGCTTCGCCCAGTATATATGAGAGGGGGACCCTCGCAGATCGCTTCTCTGTCATAGACAAAATTCCCACACATTTCTGCGCGGGAATTTCCATATAGCCTTTGGCTATAAGGAGCGCCCTTTCTATCCCGAGCGCTTTCGAGAGGATCAGGTCAACTGTGTAGAAGGGCCTCTCTATCCCTTCTTTCAGGAGCATGCTGAGACATTCGGAACGAAGTTCGGAGAGTTTCAAATTTTACTCCTTAAACGGTCAGCATTTTAAGCTTTTCCGCCTGATCTGCATCTGAGAGTGCGCGTATTAGCTCATAGATGTCTCCGTCCATGACCTGGTCAAGTTTGTAAAGTGTGAGATTTATCCTGTGGTCTGATATCCTGTTCTGCGGATAATTGTAAGTCCTGATGCGTTCTGAGCGGTCTCCTGTCCCGACCTGCCCCTTTCTCTCCGCGGCCATTTCGGCGTTCTGCTTCTGCAGCTCTGCGTCGTAGAGCTTCGTTCTCAGGAACTGCATCGCCTTTGCCCTGTTCTTGATCTGTGATCTCTCGTCCTGGCACGTCACGACTATACCAGTCGGAAGGTGTGTGATCCTTACAGCCGAGTCCGTCATGTTGACGTGCTGTCCGCCTGCTCCGCTGGCTCGGTAGGTGTCGATCTTAAGATCCTCGGTACGGACTTCGATGTCGACGTCCGCTGCTTCAGGGAGGACTGCTACAGTCGCCGTAGATGTGTGTATGCGTCCGCTTGCTTCTGTCTCGGGCACGCGCTGTACCCTGTGGACACCGCTTTCGAACTTCAGGCTGCTGTATGCCCCTGTTCCGTCGATCCTGAAGATTATTTCCTTATATCCGCCTATGCCAGTCTCGCTTCCCGATATGATCTCTGTCTTCCACCTCTGGCGTTCGGCAAATCTCGTATACATTCGGAAAAGGTTGGCGGCAAAGAGGGCTGCCTCGTCTCCTCCCGCACCTCCCCTTATCTCAATGATGACGCTTCTGTCATCGTTGATGTCCTTCGGCAGCAGGAGGATCTGGATCTGCCTTTCCAGGCCCTCGACCTGAGATTCCAGGAGAGCCAGCTCTTCCTTTGCAAGCTCGGCCATCTCCCTGTCGTCCCCCGCGATCATTTCCTTCGAGTCCTTGATCCCCTGCAGTACGGATTCGTACTGCATGAATGCATCTACGATCGGGGTCAGGTCAACGTGCTTCTTTCCAAGCGACTGCATCTCCTGGGGGTCGTTAGCGACCTCCGGATCAGCCATGCGCGTCTCGATCTCCTTATAACTCTGTTCGATCTCCCTTAACTTATTCATCAATTCCATATGTTGTTACACCACCTGTTTTAGTTGCAGGATGGTCCTTCCTGCGTGAAACTGCGGCAGTATCTGCCGCGTGAACCAGTTGTAAAGACTGGCAAGCGATCGGCAAGCGTGAGCAATTGGCAAGCAGTCGTTGCCAGATTTTTGTCCACCCTTACAACTGCTTCACCACTGCTTCAATATTGTTCCCAACTGCTTCACTCTGCGTGTTTTCCGCGGCTGTATCCGGGTGCAAAGCCAAATCCAGCGCGGCCAGGGCAACTTCTATCTGGTCGATCCTTGGTTCCCTTGTTGTGATGTACTGGAGCGAAAGGGCCGGCATTATGCAGTATCTTCCCCAAGTATCAGAGTTTGACGCACCTTTTATGAACTCATATGAGATGCCTATCACCAGAGGCAGCAGAAGTACCCTGCTTCCTATCCTCCACAGCAGTGACCCTCCCCCTATTGCGGAAAATACTATTATGCTGACCAAGATCACTACCAGCAGGAAAGAGGTACCGCAGCGCCTGTGTATCCTCGAAAACTTTGCCACGTTCTCAGGCGCGAGCTCGGCTTCGTTCTCATAAGCGTTTATCGTTTTGTGCTCCGCTCCATGGTATGCAAAGACCTGCTGTATATCCTTCCAAAGTCCTATCATTGCGACATAACCGACAAAAATTATACCCCTCAGTATGCCCTCTGCGATGTTTTTTGTCAGATGTGCAAGGCCCAAGAGGGATGTGAGGTATTCCGAAACAAGCATCGGCAGCGCGACAAAAAGTCCCGCGACTGCAAAGATGGCAACGGCTATCGCTCCTGCCATCTCAAGCGGAGTGATGTTGTCCTCCTCACCGAGGCTGATCTCCGCGGAAAGGGAGAGGGCCCTCATGCCTATCCTCATCATCTCTACCATAGTTGCAAAACCACGGATGACCGGATATTTCCATATGCCCCTTTTGAGCCAACCGGAACCGAGCCACGCCGTGAGCCAGATGGAACCTCCCGGTTCCCTGACCGCCAGCCCCCAATGTTCCGGACCCTTCATAAGCACTCCCTCTATAACTGCCTGACCGCCTACCGGTATCCTCTTCGGAACACCCAACGCAGCGGATATGGTCATCCGCCGCAGAGCAATTCTGATATTCTTCATTCAGACAACATCTTCTCCATGCTCACATACGGCTCACCGCATGGGTGAGCCTCTTTGCATACTCCTTCAACGACACAGGAAGGTCCCGCGACATCAAATATGTCGGGAGCTGCGTCTCTTGCCAGTATCAGCATTTTTCGTGCCAGTTCCCTTATCTCCCACTGAGCTCTTCTGCAAAGCCTCAGAGAGAAGAAATGGTGCAGTTCGCGGGCGTTCATTGTCATCACGAGCCTTGTCTCAGTCCCGTGAGGCAATATGAAGCGCGCGTCCTCTTTCGAGATCCCAAGTGAGACAAGTTCCTCATAACATTTCCAGGCATCTTCTGTCTGCTTCATAAAGAGCGCGTGCGCCTCTTTATTTTCAAGTACCGAAGGAGGCACAATGCACGTCTGTCCCGACATGCCCACATACCGCTGGCTCTGCTGGGAATAGCTTGCAAGTCTGTGCCTGACGAGCTGGTGTGTTGCGACCCTGCTTACTCCCTCTATGGCAAATGTAAATGAGACATGCTCGAATGGCGAAAGATGACCTGACTCCCTCAGCATCTTCAAAAATGAGACGGTCTTTTTTTCGTCAAGTCCTTCAAGGATGTCCATAGCCCCTGAAGGGCTGTAGCAAATTTTAGCAGCGGCAGCGACCACTTTTGCGGCATCCGGGGTGCTTGCGATCAATTCAACTTCTATCGGCAAGGAGAGAACCTCCTTTCGTCATGTGGAATATCTCAACTGATGCAGGTCGGGAATTACTAGAAAAAAGAGGGGAGCGGCATGCTCCCCTCGTGGGTGAAAGCTATTCTTCTGTACCCTCTTTTGCGCTCTTCTGTCCGTAGTTCATGCCTGCGTACTTCTGACGGAATTTCTCGAGTCGTCCGGCTTCTATTACGCGGCCCTTCTTACCTGTGTAGAAGGGGTGACATGCGTTGCAGATCGAAACCCTCATGTCTCCTGTGGTCGACCTGGTCTCGAATGTATTGCCGCAGGCGCAGGTGACCTTGCAGGTTTCATATTTCGGATGTATATCCTTTTTCAATGTATTGCACCTCCAGATGTTCTGATACGTCTAACATACAGCTGTACATTATATTGCAGGTTTCATAAAGACGCAAGTAAATTTACACTCTGTTTTTCCGATATGTTTGATTGAAAATGGAGAAGAATTTGCTGAGCATGGCTGAGCGGTAATTGAACAGTTGTAAAGGCGGTCAAACGATCGTCAAACGTTGTCAAACAATAGTGAAACGGTCGTATGGGCCTTAAGGTAGTGCCTATCTTGCCGGCCTCTTTTTTTACACTTTGCTCAGCGAATTTCCCCGTTTGGGTTCGGCCTTTACAGGTACGTTCAGCACATCGACGCCCTCCATGACTTCTACCAGCCTCTTTTCAAGCATGTCAGCATCTTCCTGCATACATTCGCAGACGATCGAGTCATGTATCTGAAGTACTGTTTTCGCCCCTTTGAACTCTTCACTGATGACCTTGTCGAACCTCATAATGGCTATTTTGGCGATGTCAGACGCGGCGCTCTGTATGGGAGTGTTTACTGCCACCCTGTCTATGGGGTTGTTGCCTCTTCCGGCAGTTGTTGCAACCTCGGCGAGCGGCCTTATGCGCCCGAATATCGAACGAGTATAGCCGGCCTCCTTTGCTTCCCTTACACTCTTTTCAAGATAACCTTTAACGTTTGGAAGGACGCTGAAGTACCTTTCGACCATCGCGGCCGCTTGTGGCCGTGATATGCCGAGCCTCTGAGCGAGTCCGTGGGCACCCATGCCGTAAAGCAGCCCGAAGTTGACCACCTTGGCGAACCTTCTCTGTTCCTGGGTTATCTCTTCAGAAGGAAGTCCGAATACCCAGGAGGCCGTCTCCATATGAACGTCACGTCCCTCGGAGAATGCGCTTACCAGCATCTTCTCTCCGGAAAGATGAGCAAGCACCCTTAGCTCTATCTGTGAATAGTCTGCCGCGACAAAGATTTTTCCTTCGCCCGAGGGTATAAAGCAGTCCCTGAACCTCGAAGCCCATCTGCCGAATACCGGCATGTTCTGAACGTTGGGATCCCTGCTTGAGAGGCGACCGGTGCCGGTGGAAAGGTGGTCAAAGGTGGAGTGGATCATCCCATCTCCCTCTTTTGCTGCAGCAAGGAAAGGCTGCACAAAACCGGACAGTATTTTTGCCTCTTCACGGTACTCTATTATCTTGTTCGGAACATCGCAAAGCGGCTCCGGGAGCCGAGCCAGCTCCTCAAGGACACTCATGTCGGTAGAATATCCGGTCTGTGTTTTCTTTATAGGAGGCAGGTGGAGATGTTCAAAGAGCAGCCATCCAACCTGCTTTGGTGAGTTAAGGTTAATACTTTCCCCCACTAATTTTTCAATATCATTCTCTGACTGCGCGATAGCTTTTGCCAGATCCTTCTCCATCGAAACAAGTCTGGCTGTGTCAGCATATATTCCGTTCCGTTCCAGGTTGGCAAGGGCTGCCGAAAGAGGAAGGTCCAGCTCAGTCATAAGTTTGTCCAGGCCGAATTTCATTATTTCAGGCTCGAATGCATCCCACATTGCAAAAAGCTCCGAGGCAAGCTCTTTCCCTGTGGGAAGTTTTCTGCCCAGAGTCTTCTCTATCGCGCTCCCGCCTCTGTCTGGGTGCAGAAGGTAATGAGCCACCTCAACATCCTTTATCCTTTCCGCAGGGGGCAGCGGAATGTCATATTTTGCAAGCATTTCCCTGTATCCGAAGAGAGTAAGGCTGCCTTTTCCGCACCAGGCAGACCACTTACCCATGGTATCGTTTTCGTCAGGGTCAAGCACGGCGCTCCTGCCCGCTTTATCAAAGAGACAGAAAACAGTTTTTCCATCGATCGCCGCAGATATTGCAAGTTCCGGCGCCTCGAAAAGATCATCATATCCTGTTTCAAGGCTCTCAGGTGTAGCTCTTATCTCGATCATAGGTGTAACTGCCGGGCCTTTATTCTTCAGATTTACAGCAGGTTTCTTCATACTTATTTTACTTGATAGGGTTTTAGTTCCCAGCATCATACGCTCCATAAGCCTCCTAAGGCTTAATCTTGTACACATCTCCGCCAGGATCTCTTCGTCAGGGTCTTTCATGATAAGCTCTTCAAGAGGCACGCTTTCGGTCAGCTGTGGAATTATCAGGTCCCTGCTGGAATAGGCCAGTTCTCTGTTCTCTTCAAGCTTTGACCTTCTGCCCTTCGGCATTTCGTCCAGGTTTTCAAAGATGCCTTCCAGAGAGCCGAATCTGCCGATAAGCTCCTTCGCCGTCTTGTCCCCTATGCCTGGTACTCCGGGGATATTGTCGACTGCGTCCCCTACAAGTGCAAGATAATCGGCCATTGCCTCCGGTCTGAACCCATATTCATCTACAAAATTTTCCTTGTCATATACCTTAAAGTCGCTTACTCCTTTTGAGGGGCGGATTATCTTTATGTTGCCGTTTATGACCTGGAAGAGGTCCTTGTCGGCGGAAAAGATAGAGACGTTCCATCCCTCATCCGAAGCGCTTTTGGCAGTTGAGACTATGTAGTCGTCGGCCTCCATGCCATCCCTTACGAACACAGGTATGCCCATGGCCCTGCTTATGTCGATTATAAGCGGCAGCTGTACCTTAAAACCCTCCGGCGTAGGCTTCCTGCCCTCCTTGTACTCCTTAAAGAGTTCGTGACGCCTCGTAGGCCCCTTAGGATCAAAGAAGAGGCCCACCCTATCAGGTTTCCACTTGTCAAGCCCATTCAGAAGCATTGTGGTGAATCCTACAACGGCGTTGGTAGGTGTCCCGTCAGCAGCTGCCAGAGTCTCGGGAAGCGCGTAAAATCCCCTGAAGGCAAGCCCGTGCCCGTCTATAAGAAGCATGTCTTTGCTCATAATTACCATCCTCTGCATAATAAAAGGTTACTTCATCCATGTACGCAATACATTGTAAATGCAAGGGAAGAGAGAGACAACGTGAGGCCAAAGGCCGCGGGGAATTTGCATCCCCCGGGCTGCGGAGAATTCGCGACACTCGTCGCTGGAGAATTTGCATCGCTTCGCATCGCGGAAAATTGCGGCCAAAGGCCGCGGAGTTGCAATCTTTAAGGATTATGGTCCAATTCAACTCAGCGTGATCCTTGCTGCAAATTCCCCGCAGCGCAGACGCTGCAAATTCACCGCGTCAAGATTTTCGTCGCAAATTCACCGGCGGACACATTCTCCGGCTGTTTTCACAGCCGCTCGGCCGCCTTATCTTTAGACCAGTCCGTAATAAGCCAGCCTTTTCCGGCACTCTTCTTTTCCGAGCTGTGCGGCTACTTCGAATACACCTGGGCTGACTTTTCTTCCTGTCAGTGCCCATCTGAGAGGGAGAGCTACCTCTTTCATGCTGCTTTCGTTGACTTCGACCCAAGATTTTGTGAAGGCTTCCATGCCCTCTGAGGTGAAGTTTTCTGTATCAAGCAGTTCCCCGTAGAATTTCTTGAGGACGGGACGGCGCTCTTCCTGTATGTCGTCTGCCTTGTATCTCTCCTTTACGGCGTCAAAGCTGATGAAGTAGTCGCTGTATTCGGCGAGCTGGAGCGTTGTCTGGCCTCTGCCGCCCATTGCCTGAAGGGAGGAGGCGAGGTAATCGTCTGAATAGCCGCTGATATCGAATCCCATGTCTTTCCAGAATGGCTTGATTATCTCAAGGAGTTTAATTGGATCCATGATCTTCATCTGTTCCTGGTTGATGTGGTTGAGCTTGTCCATGTCCAGTACCGCGGGTTTCTTTGTTACAGAGGAGAGTTCGAAGAGCTTAATGGCCTCCTCGCGCGTAAAGACCTCCTGTCCGTTCTTAGGCGACCATCCAAGCAGCGCAAGGAAATTGAATACTCCATCGGGGAGATATCCGAGATCGTTGTACTCGAAGACGCTCGTAGCACCCTGTCGTTTGGAAAGTTTTTTCTTGTCCTTGCCAAGGATCATGGGGAGGTGAGCAAAATTAGGGGCCTCGAACCCAAGGGCCTGATAGATCAACAGCTGCTTGGGAGTGTTGATTATGTGGTCCTCTCCGCGGATGACCATGTTTATGTTCATCGTATAGTCGTCTATAACAACGGCGTAGTTATATGTTGGCATGCCGTCCCTTTTGAGGATGACGATATCCTTGATCGTTCCGTCCTGACTGACTGAGGCATTCTCGCTCATCACCTCAATATGCCCGTATACTTCATCATCAAAGGTGACAAGCTTACCTGATGGGACTTTAAAGAGGACTGCCCCGTCGTCTTTATAGGCAAGTCCGGCTTCCATGAGCCGGTCTGCGTATTTCGTATATGACTCCATCCGTTCAGACTGTCTATAGGGACCAAACTTTCCGGGCTTGTCGGGGCCTTCGTCCCAGTCAAGCCCCATCCATCTCATACCATCCATTATCGACCGCTCGTACTCAGCGGTCGAACGTTCTTTGTCTGTGTCTTCTATACGGAGTACAAAAGTCCCCCCGTTGTGGCGGGCGTACAGCCAGTTAAAAAGGGCTGTGTGAGCTCCCCCTATATGAAGTGATCCTGTGGGGCTTGGAGCAAATCTGACGCGGACATTACTTGACATCCTAAAGACCTCCGGTAGTTTTTTAAATGCGGCTGAGCGTTTGTAAAGACTGGCAAGCAATAGTTTAAAAATACTGTCAAACTATGGCCAAACGGTTGTCAGACAGTCGTTTTAAAATGCGGCTGAACTGTTGTCGGTTGTCGAGCAATAGCTGAGCAGTCGTAAAACCGTAAAATCAACCATTCCCGTCTTCCCCGAGTGGGTCAATCGATCCAGAGTGTCTCTAGGTTCTGACTATGACAGGGTTTATCGGCTCTAAACCCAAAGCCGCTGGATTCCCGATTTAAGCATTCGGGAACGACGGTACTTTTGGATTCTTTTTCAAAGCCTGAATTCTCCGCGATGCGAAGCGATGCAAATTCTCCGCGACCGGTTTTGTCGCAAATTCCCCGTGGCATGATCCTTGCCGTAAATTCACCGCAGTCGAGAGACTACAAATTCCCTGAACTTACAACTGCATAGCGATTGCTCAGCGAAGTTTTTATCTATTCTGCTTCCCCCACGAATCCTTTAATGGAACCGTCAGGTTGAAAACAGGTTTGTCTGCCGTGCTTCCGTTATCTGCGCAGAAATAGCCGTGGCGAAGGAACTGGAATTTATCCATTGGTTTTGCCTGAGCCAGGATGGGCTCTAGCAAGGCATCTTCGATCACAACAAGCGATTGGGGGTCAAGGTAATCCTTGTAGTCCTTCCCCTCTTCCATATCGCTCATGTTTTTAAGGGTGAAGAGGTGCCCGTAGAGGTTGACCTTAGCTTTAACCGCTTCTCCCGCCCATGCCCAGTGGAGGGTCCCCTTTATCTTCCTGCCGTCGGGGGCGTCTCCTCCCCTGCTCTCCATGTCGACCGAGCAACGGAGCTCGACAACTTCTCCATTTTCATCCTTGATAACTTCCCTACATTTGATAATGTAAGCATATTTGAGGCGGACCTCTTTGTCAGGAGCCAGACGGAAGAAGCCCTTCACAGGTTCCTCCATGAAGTCGTCGCGTTCAATATATATCTCTTTCCCGATCCTGACCTTTCTGCTTCCGGCATTGTCGTCTTCTGGGTTGTTTTCGGCCTCAAGCTCGTCAACAAAATCCTCGGGCCAGTTCTCCAGGACGACCTTAAGAGGACGGAGCACGGCCATTCCCCGTTGCGCTGTCCTGTTGAGCTCTTCTCTCAGACAGTGCTGCAGAAGTTCGACCTCGACCATGCTGTCCGCCTTTGCAACACCGATCTCTCTGCAGAATCGCCTGATGGACTCGGGAGTATACCCCCTGCGCCTGAATCCGCAGATGGTGGGCATCCTTGGGTCATCCCACCCTGATACGATCCCCGTCGTGACCAGTTCCAGCAGCTTCCGTTTGCTCATAAGCGTATATGTGAGGTTGAGGCGCGCAAACTCGTACTGATGGGGTACGTGCGGAACGTCAACGTTCTCTATGAACCAGTCATAAAGCGGCCTGTGATCCTGGAATTCCAGTGTGCATATAGAGTGTGTGACACCCTCTATGGCATCCTCATATCCGTGCGCGAAGTCGTACATCGGATAGACGCACCACTTGTCTTCGGTCCTGTGATGGCTTCTCTTAAGTATCCTGTAGATAACGGGATCCCTCATGTTGAGGTTGCTGCTGGACATGTCTATCTTAGCGCGCAGCACCCTCGAGCCCTCTTCAAACTCACCTTCAGTCATCCTCATAAAGAGCTCCAGGTTTTCCTCAACGCTTCTGTTCCTGAAGGGAGAGTCCTCTCCGGGCTTTGTCAGCGTGCCCCTATTCTGCCGCATGTCCTCAGCGTTCTGATCATCAACATAGGCTTTGCCTGCCTTGATAAGATCTATCGCCCACCGGTGAAACTGATCAAAGTAATCAGAGGCGTAGCAAAGGTTGGCCCATTCGAATCCGAGCCACCTGACATCTTCCATGATGGATTCGACGTACTCGGTCTCCTCTTTCGCAGGATTCGTGTCGTCGAAACGAAGGTTGCACTCTCCGCCGAACTGTTTCGCAAGTCCAAAGTTAAGGCAGATCGATTTCGCATGCCCGATGTGCAAATAGCCGTTGGGTTCAGGCGGAAATCGGGTAATGATGCTCTCCACCAATCCGTTTTCAAGGTCTTTTGTAATTATCTCTTCAAGAAAGTTAAGGCTCTTTGTTCCATCGTCAGAAGCCATTGTAAATTCCTCCAATACTGCTTTCATTATTGCTGATCAAAGCATGTCAAATACAAAGTTTACCATATAAAACCAATCATGCCACCAGCCGTTAAAGCAAGCGGATAATGCTCCCGCCGGTGAATTTGCGACGAAAATCCTGTCGCGGTAAATTTGCAGCAAAGATCACGTTGCGGTGAATTGGACCATATAATTCTTAAAAATTGGATCTCCACGGCCTTTGGAGGCAATGCTCCGCGATGCGAAGCAAATTCTCCACAGCATAGAAGTTGCAAATTCCCAGCGGATGAAGTTCCTCCCCGACTTAAGAACAGCTCAGCCATGTCTCAGAACGCCGCTGTTTCCATTGATATCTTTATTCCCTCATATACGACCAGAAGTGTCGCTGTAACTGTCAGTATTATATATAGCCATGTTCCGCAGCTCTTTATTTTGATCGATCTTTCAAGCAGCTCATGCACTTTCCAGCAGAGAGTGACTCCGAATACCCTGATCAACAGTACCGTTGACCAGAATGCTGCAAAGTTGACCGACTGGGCCCACCATGAGATGCTGAATCCGGCATTGAGTCCCTTGAAAAAAACCCACGGGAAAAATATGTGAGTCACCAACGCTACCACAAGAAAAGCTCTGAATATTGACCAAAGCTGGAGCGTCGACCTAGGCGCTCCGTTGAAGTCCGGAAGTTCGCAGTTTTCAAGCAGAGAACAGCCGAAACCGGCGTTGCTGTGAGGTATACGGCTGAATATTACAAAAATGAACATCAGTGTACCGGTAAGTGAAAAAGGCACTGATGCTGACATGTGTTGAGCTTTCGTGAAAGTGTTGAGGCTGAACGGGTCTCCCTGAACTCCGCTTGCCGAATAGTAAAAACCTATTGATACAAAAGCAGCCATCATCGGCACGATAAGGCCGATAAGCTCATTCATCATCCTCTTTGCAGTTGCCTCGGCGGCGGGAGTTCCAAGTGACAGGACTGAGAGTATCGCCAGTGTCTCCGAAAGGAGAGCAAACTGCAGTATCTGCATGAGGTCTCCTCCGTTGTCCATAACAGGTACAAAAGAAAAGAAAGGTATGCTTGCTGCAATAGGGATCAGTCCGGCAAGAGCCAGGCAGGGCAAGTATATCGAAAGCCTGACCGCAGCGTTCTCCGGAAGACTTACAGGGACCGTAATGGACCTGAAGATATCACGAAGAGGGATAAACGAGACGACCGTGCCGCGCCTGCTCAGGCTTTTGCTTGACAGAAATGTATGGATGGCCTCAGCGAAAAGTGCTACGGCAAGCGTTACCAGCATCAGTACCCATGATGAAAAATATCCAAGCAAACTAATGAACAAGTTCTGCATTTTTATTCGACCCCGCTGCCAGAAAAGAGCGCAACTGCAAAAAGGAGGAAGAGTAAGACCATCGAAAGAAGGTGCAAAAAGGGGAAATCAAACCATGGTCCCATTATTTTGCTTCTCAACATTGCCGTCCTCTGTTCAGATATAACTTCGTCTTGATCTTCTCCGTACTCGCGCATCTTTTTGCTGCTTATAAGGTTCCCGCCTGTTTTCTTTTTGATCACATAAATCAAAAAACAAAAAATGACCGCGGATAAAAGAAATATCTTTATCCACGCAGTAAAATTCCAAATGAAATAGCCTGTCTCCAGTGTCGAGATCATTCGGAATTTCCTCCCTGATGGATAGCGTTGACCAGCTGTCCCTTGTTAAGGAGGGAATAGACAGACGGAGAGACCATTGAGTTTATGAAGAGCGAAGGTGTTATCGTCGAATAAAATAGGAATACAAAAAGCATTATCAGGGGTATCATCACCTGAATATCACCGTTCCTGACCTTTTCTGCGGCCTCCGTAGGTTTTCCGAACATTACCCTTGATATGTACCTGACTGAGATCAAAAGGATCAGCATTGCTGAGACCAGAAGAAAGATAGTCAAAAGAGGTGTTACGTAACTGGAAGATCTGTACAGAAACTGCTTTGCCGGGAAACCGACAAACGGCGGAATACCTGCAATAACGCATATCGCAAAGAAAAACGCGGCTCCTGACAGCGGTATCTTCCTGAATAGCCCTGTATGCTGCCACATCTCACCGTCCTCGGTCTGCTGCTTTAATGTGCAGCAAACGAATGACAGCGCCGCAGATGTCGGAAGAAAAAGTATCCACATGGCCACCATGCTTTCTATGGCTCCAAAACCATATTCGGCAGCTGCCTGCGCGGTGTATGTCCCGCTTATGCTGATCCCCATCGACAGCATGAGGAATCCTTTCATAAAAAGTTCGACAGCCTCAGCAAATTTAACCGGGTCTTTTTCATTTGCTGTAAGTATCAGTGACACGAATATCAAAACCAGTCCGAGCAATATAAAAAGATTCGGTATCTTTTCAAGTCCCGGCAGTGGACCATAGAGAGAAAAGACGATCCTGAAGACAACAAAAAGTGCCGCCTGCGCCCTAATGGCAAAAAATACCCTTTTTGATCCATCTGTCACATACGAGGAAGATTTTACAAAGAGGAAAAGAAGCGGGACCACAAGAAAAGCATATGCTAATTTTTCGTTGGTTCCAAGTTTTATTATAGTTGATAAAACTGCAATATTTGTTGTCCTATAATTATAATAAAGTATAATTGATCCTGTTAAAAACATCAGCATAGCCGTGATCCTTGAAATGTAATACCATAAAAGCTCCCTAAACTTTTCTTTAGTTTTTATGATCCCATAAATAAGTCCGGATGCCCCGATCTGCGAGATCAGTATGAAAAAAAAGAGTGAAAAGATCCCTCCGGAGTAAAAGATCCCCTGTATTCCGGCAAGTGTCGTCAGGAAAAAACTTACTTTCGAAAGGTTTAACGTGTCATTTTTATCAGCCATTGCAGCAAGTCCCGCAATGAAGGCAACGCACCCCATCAGAAAGGCTGACATGGCTCCAAATACATCGACCTGCAAAACCGCTTTTATGAGCATTGGACTGCCAGGAGAGAGTGTTTGCGACCAACCTCCGCTGCTGAGTACAAACAATTCTGTTCCCCCCTTGTCCATACCCGTCCATACTGACCATGAAAGTATGATGTTCGCAGTAAGAACAACGATGAAAAATATCTTTAGAGGCCTCAGATTAATATCGCAAACAAAATCCGCACCTTTGTGCCAGCACTTTATTTTTTTGTATAGAAAAAAACCAAAGGGGACAAAGGCTGCTGCGAGAGGCAACAGCAGGCACAGTACGGGTAACGGTATTCCTGGCAGTGATCTGTATAAAAACATTTTTATCTCCTAACTTGAACGCCCTGCAAAGCTTAATGGCAGTTCCAGCCCGCACGATCTCATATACTCTCTGTCGCTGAGAACTCCGGGGACTTCACCGTCGCTCTCTATCTTTCCATTTTTCATTATGATCACCCTTTTACAGACATCCAGCACCATGTCCAGGTCATGCGTGGCGATCACAGCGGTCATCTCTGTCTTGCCGATGATACTTATAAGCCGGCACCTGCTCCTGGGATCAAGCCCCGAAGTAGGTTCGTCAAGTAGAAGCGTTTTCGGCTTCATTGCGAAAAGTCCCGCCAGTGCAGCAAGAGTCTTTTCCCCGCCGGAGAGCTTCCATGGCGCTTTTTTTGAAAGTTCCTCGATCCCCGTATCATGAAGCGCACCCTCGACCCTTGATGCCACTTCTTTCTCGCTTAGGCCTAGATTGCGGGGGCCAAAAGCAACATCCTCCCAAACTGTCGGCAGGAAGAGCTGATCGTCAGGATCCTGGAAGAGAAGTCCCGTCTCTTTTCTCATCGACCTTACCGTATCCCTGTCAAAACTCTTGCCCAAATAAGCTATCCTTCCCTTTAAGGGAGTAAGGCATCCCATCATGAGCATCAGAAGGGTAGATTTGCCCGAACCGTTTGCTCCTGCGATCCCTAGTACATCACCCTCGCTTACCGAAAAGGAAAGTTCGTCGAGGGCTTTTGTGCCGTCCGGGTAAGAATAGCAGATTTTTTCGATTTCAAAAACCTTCAAATTACACACCTTACAGTCAGATCGCCAATAGCCCTTGAAATGTCAAAGAACCTAACGACCAGAAAATATGCCGTCCAAAAGATCCCAAATATGATATCCTGCCGCGACAGCCTGTTCATATCACGTTTTCCCCGCCAAAGGGCCCCGTCGAACCCCCTGCACAAAAGGGCATTGTGTATCTTCTCAGATCTGCTGACCGAACGCATAAGCAGCGGTCCGCATACGTTGCCTGCGTTTGACAGTGTTATTTTGCCACCCCTGAATACCCTGGCCCTTAGGGTGTTGTGCGCCTCTTCCACAATAAGCCTTATATAGCGGTTCAACAGAAAAAGCTGGGTAGCAAGCACTTCCGGCAGGCCCGCAGCGGCGGCGCACCTGCATAGTCCGTCGAAACCCGCAGCAGATACCATTATAAGCGTCGAAGCCGTGATCATCAGAAATTTTATCATTAATGAAAAAAAGGATATCCATCCCCTTGAGATAATGATCCCAAGGTGCTCTGTACCGATCCTGTCAAAAAATGGGTTCCATATCCCTATAAGGATCACGAAAGGCATCACTGCTGTCATCTTTCTGAAAAGATCCCTGCCTGATACGCCTGAGAAAAGACCGACGAAGATCGGATAAGCGGCAAGTGGAATGATCCTAAGAGTCTGATACCTGTCAAAGGAAACAACGGTTATGATGTAGGCTGAAGTCAAGCATAACAACAACATTGGGGAGAGGGCTGTCTCTCTCCTCTCGTCATATATTTCTGTCCTGTAAAGATCCCTGAGCCTCACTGACGGTTTTTTCTTTTGCTGAACATCATTCCCATGAAGACTGCAAACGTCAGGGTAATGATGCTGCCCACAATACCGGAGACCGTTGTCCCCATATTTTCGGAATATGTTTCCCCCTTGATGGAATAATCGGGCAGGGGCGCGATCATATCCTGGAGGGAAGAGAGTAGTGAGTGGATAAGGGTATGAGGTGCATCCAGCTCCGCGGTTCCCGTTACATTTACTATCGACCACTCCAGCCCGTCAGGGGAAGAAGATGCGTACCAGGCAAAAAAGCCACCTGTCAGTAATGCCAGTACCGAAAAAACAGCCACAGCACGCTTCATTCCATTTTCCGGCTTATCTGGGCTTCCGCCGTTAAGGACCTCCGGCATTCTTGCATATACATATATGATCACCATTGCCGTAGCAAAACCTTCAACTGCGCCTATCGCGAAATGTACAGGAAGCATCAGCATCATAAATACTCCGACCGGAAGGGCGGTAATCCGGGAAAGTGTCGTCTGGAGGACCACAAAGAATGCGCCCATCAGAAGCCCTGCCACCGAAGCTGAGATCGCTCCGGACATTATGCCTTTGGGTCCATCCACCCTCTCTGTTATCCTTTTATAAATGTGGGGATATGCTATGAAACAGGGGAAAAAACCCATGTTGAAAATGTTGCATCCCAATGCAAGCAGACCGCCGTCGGCAAAGAAGAGAGCCTGTACTGTCAATATGGAGACCATGGAAAGGAATGCCCTTTCCGGACCCAGCAGTATTGCCAAGAGGAGCCCTCCTCCGATATGTCCGCTCGAACCTGTTCCAGGGATCGAGAAATTTATCATCTGAGATGCGAAGACAAATGCGGCTAAGACACCCATAAGCGCCGCACCTCCGCTCATGTTGTCATTCTTTGCCGCAGCGGAGCTTTTTGCCGTCAGAAATGCGCTCGCAGCCCAAAATAACCCTCCAACGGCAGGAGAAACAAGCGCGTCAGCCATATGCATTTTTAAACATCTCCTTTAACTGTTGACAGGGCCTCTATGAGACCCGTCCCCTATTATAAGGCAGGATGCCGGTCAAGAGCTAAAAAGAAGCCCGGAACCAGCCTGATGCCTGCAATTATCAGCATGGGGCGTTAAGATTATAACAACCATAAACAACTAAGAAAAGTTTTAAGTTCTTTAAATCATTTGCAGTTTTTTACCTCTCGATCTTAGATTTATGCTAAAATCAACGTAAGAGATATAGGGCTGTATCTCTAAAAACTTTTGGATTCATCTTTATCAAAAATCATAATCTCATAAGGAGTGAAACGAATGCAGAATAAGAAGGAAATGCCACTTATCTGGAAGATCGCGATCGGGTTCGTGATAGGTATCGTGCTTGGCTTTGTGATCGGGCCGATGCAGCAGTCAAGCACTTTCATCTCTAATTTCCTTATACCTCTCCTCGACCTCATCGGTAAGATCTTCCTCGGTCTATTGAAAATGCTCATCGTTCCCCTTGTCTTTGCCAGTATCATCACAGGCGCAGCGTCGATAGGCGATCCTAAAGTGCTTGGGCGCATAGGGATCAAGACAATACTTCTATACCTTTCCACTACTGTCGTAGCAATATTCTTTGGGCTCGTTCTAGGCAACATCATACAGCCCGGATTGGGACTCAGCATTGAAGGAGCTGCCGGTGAAGCCAAGGCGGCGGCCGGAATGGTAGATGTCCTGATGGGGATCATCCCCGTCAACCCGCTGCAGGCCCTTGTAAGCGGTTCAATGCTCCAGATCATAGTATTCGCTCTATTCCTCGGCGTATCGGCCACATTGATCGGTGAAAAGGGAAAGGCCTTCCTTAAGTTCAACGAGTCTTTGGCTGAAACCATGTACAAGATGACCGGGATCGTTATGAAATTCGCACCGCTCGGCATCCTCGCATTGATCGCAGTAACTGCGGCTAAGTACGGTCCTGCCGTCCTTGCCCCCTTCGCAAAGGTCATATTTGCCGTTTACCTTGGCTGCGCTCTTCAGGCTGTCGTTGTTTACTCGAGCCTGATCATGGCCGTAGTGAAAAAATCACCGCTCTGGTTCTTTGGCGGAGTTAAAGAGGCAATGCTTGCAGCCTTCGTTACCCGCTCGAGCTCGGCGGTCCTTCCGATATCCATGAGAAACGTACAGGATAATCTCGGAGTCTCTGAGAAAGTTTCCTCATTCGTCCTTCCGCTCGGCGCTACCATCAACATGGACGGAACAGCACTATATCAGGGTGTATGTGCCCTCTTTGTAGCACAGGCCTTCGGGATCCCTCTTTCAATGGGAGCCCAGGTAGGCATCCTTATCACAGCTACTTTGGCTTCGATCGGTACAGCCGGAGTGCCCGGAGCAGGACTGATAATGCTGTCCATGGTCCTCACTTCAGCAGGGCTTCCCATTGAGGGTATCGGCCTTGTGGCAGGCATTGACGCAGTCCTGGACATGGCCCGAACCTCCATCAACGTGACCGGGGACATGTGCGTATCAGCAGTCGTCGCCAGATCCGAAGGAGAAAAGTTCTAACTTACCATCGATCCGGCCGGCAGTTCCGTCTCTTGACGGAACTGCTTTTTTTTGTATTAAGCTATAAGTAATCTAAAGCTCATTACTCAGCAAGGGGTTGTTGTGAAGCTGCCGTAAAGTCTCCGGCGTGAAACGGTTGTGAAACAGTGGTGAAGCAGTTGTTTAAGATAAAACAATAATTCAGATGTCTTTAAAAACAATTGCTTCACAATTGTTTCACGGCGATAAAGATCGCCGCTTCACGCGGCATTTCTTCTGCCGCAGTTACAGAATTGCATGTCGGTAAGTCAGCGCCGCGCTTTTAGATTTTAGCGATACCTTCACCAATATCGCAATTGGGGCAGATCGCGAGTGATGACGACGCAACTTGTGATGCTCCGAACCGAGGCGTATATTAATACGTTGAGGTGATGGAGCATCGCATGTTGCTAAGTCAGCGCCGCGAGATGCCCCAATTGCATACAAAAATCCCCGAGGGATTAGACACCCCTCGGGGATTTGTTGCTTTCAATGGCGCGCCGGACAAGATTTGAACTCGTAACCTTCGGATCCGTAGTCCGATGCTCTATCCAGTTGAGCTACCGGCGCAGTTCGTTATTGATGGCGGTGAGGCAGGGATTTGAACCCTGGAGGGCGGTTTTGGCCACCCTACCCGCTTAGCAGGCGAGCGCCTTCAGCCTAGCTCGGCCACCTCACCAACAGGGGCTATTTTATTTCTCCTTACCGGCTTTGTCAATACCTTTGACAGCGCTGTTACTGCTTATCTTCAGATTTCGCCTCAGGATCAACATCAGCTGACGCAGTCGCGGGGAAGATCTCCGGATCAAGGACCTTTACCTTAGCCCTCTTGAGAAGTTCTTCGTAGAACTGCTGCTGCTTTTCCTGTGCCTTCTGGCTCCTTATCATGGCAACGACATCTGCACTGACTTCTTCGTAGCTCAGCTGCTTCTCAGCCTCTTTGCTCCTCTTGATAGCAAGATAAGAATCACTGCTGGTCACCGGCATAACAGGAGAGACCTTGTTGAAAGGAAGGGCCTTGAGAGCCGCAAGTGAATCGACCATCATCTGCTCAGTTATCAGCACCGGCTTGTCGTAAGGAGTCGAAGACATTATGTCGGACTTGTGTGATTCCATTACCTTATCCCAGCCCTCTCCCCCTTCAAGGGACTTCTGCGCAGCCTCGGCAGCTTCGTTGCTCCTGAAGGTGGCGAGGTTTACTTTGAAGCCTGCAGGCTGCTTGTACATAAATGTCTTTGCAGAGTCATAGAACTTGCGGGCTTCGTCGTCAGGGACACTTATCTCAGCCGAAAGGGCATCCATGACTTTCTTCTGCGAGATCTGTTTTTTTAAGTCGTCCTTTATCTGCTTCTCGGTGATACCCGAACGTTCCATAAAAGCCTTGAACTCTTCTCTGGTGGGATAACTGTCCATTATGTTTTTGTAGGCTTCCTCGATCTCGTCCCCGGTCACATCGATTTTGCGGCTTTTGATCTCCTTTTCAAGCTCGGCTTCTATCGCCGTACTGTCGAGGATCGCCTTTCTCATAAACGGGATGTCTGCAGACGTTACTTCTCTGTCAGAACCAAGCTGTTCAGCAAGCTGCATCGTTCCTTTTTCAATGTCAGAACGCATGACGTCTTTCCCGTCTATTTTCGCAACAGCATAGTCTTTCGAACCGTCAGCGCTTCTGCCGGATCTGGCATACAGTCCATATCCTGCGAAACAGGAAAGCACGAACAAAAGTATTACTGCTATCATTATCGCCTTCACATGTGACCTTAGATATCTTAACAAGGAAAATCGTCCTCCTTCAAAATAAAAAGCCTGGGTGCGATCGGATGGCACATCCGATGTGAAACTGCGGTGCTCAGCACCGCGTGAAACAATGGTGAAGCGGTTGTAAAGACTGGCAGTTGGCAAGCAGTCGTAAAAATCGGCTGAGCGGGTTGCTGAGCAATAGCTAAGCGGTCGCTAAGCAGTTGTAAAATCTAAAAACCTTTAAACCGAAGCCGCTGGATCCCGATTTAAGCACTTGGGGATACGAGTGTCTCTGAACTTAGTATTTCACCGGCTTTTCAAAACCTAACCAAAAGACGCTGGATTCCCGATCTCAAAGCGCATTCGAAATAGTTCGAATGCTAAGGAGTTTTTAGATGTTTCCTTAACAGGAAACGGCATTCTCCTGATCAGGGGGGAAGCGTCCGGAAACGACAGAGAGTTAGGCTAATGGCAGAAACAACGGTAATTTTGAGCCTCCGCGGCCTTTGGCCGCAATTCTCCGCGATGCGAAGCGAGCGAATTCTCCAGCAACCGAAGACCGCGAATTCTTCGCAGCCCAAAGGCTGCAAATTCCCCGACCCTGGCCCATGTGCCCTCACAACCGTTTGACTATCGTTTATCCGCCCTTAAACTGCTTAACTATCACTTCACGCCACCTTATTCGCAGCTTCACAATTGTATATGCAGTCTCACCTGACTTGTCACACCGGACAATAATACGTCAGCTGGCCCCGCCTGTCAAAGAGCCAGCCGGGCAAACTTATCCAGCATTTTGGCATTGTCCCTCATGTATTCGGCAGCTTTGCCTTTGGCATGTTTTATGTCTTTCTTCAGCTGATGGACAAGAGCATCTGCACCGGCAAATTTCATCTCTTCCCTGTTTCTGGAAATGATGTGAAGAGTTATCGTCTTCTCGTAAAGATCACCTTCAAAACCCACGATATGAGCTTCGCAGTGAAGGCCCCTTGCTGCTTCAAAAGTCGGGTTATATCCGATGTTCAGTGCAATGGGATACCAAAAGCCGTTTATATGTGAAAAACCGGCATAGCTGCCTCTTGCAGGATATATCTTGTTTGGCCTGAGTGAGAGGTTAGCAGTCGGAAAACCCAGCACCCTTCCCCTGCCGTCACCCTTTATGACTTTGCTTTGGATCATAAAGGGGTAGCCGAGCATTTCACACGCAGCCTCTACCTGTCCTCTCAATATAGCCTCCCGCACTGTCGTGCTGCTTACGATCCCGCCGTTCAGCCTGTAAGATCCTATCACGTCAAGGCTCCAGCCACGTTCTTCACATAATCCGGACAGCATCTCCGGGGTGCCTATCCTGGCTCTTCCAAACCGGAAGTTTTCTCCTATGACAAGCCCGTCTATCGGGACCCTCTTTGAGATGTGATCTAAAAAGTCCGCCGGAAGCATGTCTGCCAGTGTTATGTTGAATGGGATCTTGTCCACGACAGGAATATCAAGATACCTGATCAGCATTTCCCTCTCTTCGGGGGTAAAGAGAAGTTTGAATGAATCTTTATTAAAAAGCAGCTGCGGGTGTCCCTCAAAGGTAATGACTCCCCATTCCCTGCCAGACTTTATCGCACGCTCTCTAGCGGTCTCAAGCAGACGCTGATGACCGAGGTGAAATCCATCAAAGGCTCCTAGTGCAAAAATCATTTCAATTACTCCTGTCGCTGATTATGTTTACTGCAGGCAAAAGATCGTATGATCTGCAGTTGTCCCTGAATCTGCATATTGAAAATATCTTTCCGGACCTTACTACGACCTCTCCCGCTGTCGTCGACCATCGGGCAAAATTCTCCCTTTTAAGTTTCTGCAGTGGGACGTTAAGTCCGTTTATGAGCCTATCCGCCTCTTCCTCGCCGCAGAGGTATGTGGCAGCAGCCGGAGAAAGGCTTTCGACCCGGAGAAGATTATCTGTAATTTCTTCCCTTGCTCTCTCCTCAAGTGAGGCTGCATCGATCGCACCATCGACTTTAAATGGCCCGCAGCTCACCCTCTTAAGTTCACATACATGAGCTCCGCATCCAAGCATCCGTCCAAGGTCCCTTACGAAGCTTCTGATGTATGTTCCTTTCCTGCAGCTTATCCTGAATGAGACTCTGCCCTCTTCGGAGATCTCTCCCGTCCTGACAATGGAGCAAAAAAAGACCGGCTTCTTCTCAGTTTTTACCTCATGACCTTCCCTTGCAAGCTCATGTGCCCTGCGTCCATCGATGTGGACAGCTGATACATCCGGAGGGGCTTGCATCCTCCATCCCATGAAGGATGCGAGAACCAGGTCGATATCCTTTTCCTTTATTTGTCTCCATTCATCCCGTCTGATCACTTCGCCGGAAGCATCATCCGTCGATGTCTCGACACCCAGGGATGCTGTCGTCTCATAGCACTTGGGCATGTCCATTACGAAACTGCTGAGCCTGGTAGCTGCCCCTACAAGGATAATAAGAAGGCCGGAGGCCGTGGAATCGAGGGTTCCTCCGTGTCCTACTTTGGTCTTCCTGCCAAGCTTATTGCGCACCAACTCGACACATTTAGTGCTGCGCATATCTACCGGCTTACTTAGCAGCAAAAGTCCTGTCATGTATATATTTCTCCGCCTCTGACTTCACAGAGTCTATGACATCACAAAAGTTGCCCTCGATTTTAGCTCCTGCTGCCTGAAGATGGCCGCCGCCGCCGAATGCGGAGGCAATATCCCTGGCTGAGTAGGGCGCCTTTGTCCTAATGCTGACCTTGTTCTCTCCGTTAACTTCTGTCAGGAAGAGCGCCACCCTGACACCGGTGATCCGAAGCAGGACGTTGACCAGTCCGTCAACGGCGCTTGAGTCTGCTCCGGCGGAGGTGAAATCTTCCTTCCTCAGCCAAAAGAGAGCTCCACTGCCGTTGGAAAAGATCTCGGTCCTCGTGTAGGCGACTCCCCAGAGCTTAAGTATCTCGGGAGTCATGTTTTCGTTGACATACTCGTCAATGATCGCAGGCTCTACTCCAGCCTCCAGGAGCCTTGCCGCACAGAGGTGGCTTCTGGCCGTTGTCGTCCCAAACCTGAAATTGCCGTTGTCGGTGGAAAGACCTGTGTAAAGACAAATGGCCTCACGCTTTTCGATCCCCCACCCACCTTCGGTGAGCAGATCGGTTATTATCTCGGCTGAAGCCGACGCATCAGGATCGACCAGATTGAGTCTGCAGTAGAGATGATTGTCTCCGTGATGATCGATATTTATACTGTCGGCATATGAAAGGACCTCTTTCAGACCGGGCATGCTCCTCGCAGCAGTGCTTGTATCGACACAGATAAGCAGGGCATCCTTCACATCATCTCCCCTGATCTCTTTACAGCATTCGAAATCGTTGTAATAAGGAAGGAACCAATACCTTGAAGGTAAGGGATCCCTGCCCATTATACGTACGTTTTTCCCAAGCCTCTTTCCAAGCGAATAGAGCGCCAGCCCACAGCCGATAGTATCTCCATCAGGGTTCTCATGACAAAGGATCACCCATTTCTCGCCGGAGTCAAACTTTTCAATTATTTCTCTCATTGCTGCCTTACCCATTATCAGTTGTCTCCCGGTGGCTTTTTTCTGCTTCCATCGCGGCGACCCTGTCAAGCAGCTCGTCCATCGCTCTGGCCTTGGCTTCGGAATCATCATACAGGAAGTGAAATTCCGGTATCGTGCGAAGGTGCATCTCCCTGCCAAGCATAGATCTGATCTGTCCGGCAACGGAGTCAAGGGCATTCTGTATTTCTACGCGTCGGGAGGTGTCGATAAGGGTGTAAAAGACCTTTGCATAGCTTAGATCCTTTGACGTATTAACCTTTGTGAGGATGGCTTCACTGACGCCCTCTTTCTTTATGCGGCTCTGGAGCATCTCCGATATCGCCCTCAGAAACTCCTTGTTTATACGGTCTATCCTATAAGTCACCATAGGCGAAAACCTCCCAGTCAAAACGTACCGTCTCAAACTCTCCCTCCCCTTCCTTCCTTGCGAGAAAGCTCTCCAGATTCCTGAGCCTCTCTTCAAGTTCGGAAGGGGAAGACCCGGCTCCGGCAAAGCCGAGTTCTGCATCCTGCCATTTATCTGCAGGTCCCAGGTCGGAGCAAGAAAGGCTGAAACGGATCCGCACGCCGTCCACTATCGAGCGGACGATATGCCTCCGTTCCTTGAGGCTTCCCGCATAGGGCAGCCTCAGTGAACACTTGGCGACTCCTATCCAGAAAGGCATGTTTGTACCTTAGTCGAGAGTCTTCTTTTCCTTGACTATCTCGTAAGCTTCGATCACGTCGCCTACACGGAAGTCCTGGAACCTGTCAAAACTGAGTCCGCATTCATTGCCTGCGCGGATCTCCCTGACGTCATCCTTGAAGTGCTTGAGGCTTGAAAGCTCGCCGTTCCAGAAGACAACTCCGTCGCGTATCAGACGAACCTTAGCGCTCCTCTTGAGAAGGCCCTCCATGACACGGCATCCCGCTATATTGCCGACCTTAGGCACCCTGAACATCTCCCTTATCTCTGCGGTCCCAAGTGTGTTCTCGCGCAGTTCGGGCGCAAGCATACCTTCCATGGCGGCATGGACATCGTCCAGCATGTCATAGATGACCTGGTAGAGGCGTATCTGGATCCCTTCAGCTTCGGCGATCTTCTTAGCGTTGCTGTCCGGCCTTACATTGAAACCCACTATTATCGCGTTTGAAGCTGATGCGAGCATGACATCGGATTCCGAGATCCTTCCGACACCTTCATGAACAATATTTACAGTGACAGCTTCGGTGTTCATCTTCATGAGCGAAGAGTGGAACGCCTCAAGCGATCCCTGTACGTCTGTCTTCAGGACTATGCGCAGCTGAGGGACCTCTTCTGTCTGCATCTTTTCGTAGAGTTCCTCAAGGGTCAGACGCTTTGACTTGCCCTGGTCCTGCTCCCTTCTCTCAAGCTCATAGTGTGACATTATGTCGCGCGCTTCACGCTCGGATCCTATGACCGAGAACTTTTCTCCGGGCTGGGGCACGTTCTCAAGTCCGAGGATCTCAACGGGCATGCTTGGCCCCGCGCTGTCAACGTTACGTCCGGAGTCGTCGATCATTGCCCTGATCTTTCCCCAGGCTGTATCGGTGTGTATTATGTTCCCTCGGCGAAGCGTCCCGTTCTGTACTATGACAGTAGCTACCGGACCCTTTCCCTTGTCAAGGTTGGCTTCGATTACGGTCCCTTCGGGTGCCGCGTTCGGATCTGCCTTCAGTTCCTGCATTTCGGCGACCAGTATCACCATCTCAAGCAGCTGGTCTACGTTTACACCCGTTTTCGCAGCGACGTCCACCATGATCGTGTCCCCGCCCCACTCCTCAGGGACGAGTCCGTAATCGGAAAGCTGCTGGCGTACCCTCTCGGGCTTGGCTGCGGGTTTGTCTACCTTGTTGACAGCGACAACGATGGGAACTCCGGCCGCTTTAGCATGGTTCATGGCTTCTATGGTCTGGGGCATGATGCCGTCGTCCGCAGCGACTACAAGAATAGCGATATCAGTCACTTGTGCTCCTCTGGCGCGCATCGAGGTAAAGGCCTCATGGCCCGGTGTGTCAAGAAATACCAGGGTGTTTCCTTCATAATTTACCCTTGAGGCGCCTATGTGCTGCGTTATCCCGCCTGCTTCCTTCTCTGTCACTCTTGTCTTCCTTATGTAGTCCAGAAGTGTCGTCTTACCGTGGTCAACATGGCCCATGACAGTTATTATGGGAGGCCTGAAGGGCAGGTCGGAGGGGTCTTTGGCAACAGCTTCCTTCCCCTTTTTGATCCCTTTCTTGGCTGAAAGAGGCTTCTCTTCTTTCTTTACTTCCTTAGGTCCATGCCTCTCTTCAACGGCCTCTTGTCTTTCCAGCGTTCCGAATACGAAGTGCTTCTCGAAGCCTTTTCCAAGGATCTCAAGTATCTTCTCGTCTGCAGCAACTGTTGCAGGCACCATAAGTCCCTCTGACATCAGTATCCTGACCGCGCTTCCCGGCTTTTCACCGATGCTCGCGGCAACATCCGATACAGAGGCGCCTTCTTCGATCCTCACCACCGGATATGTAGTTATGGCCTCTACCGCTTTCTTTTCTTCCTCTTCTTTCCTTCTTTTGAGTTCCTCTTCGACCAGCTGGTAAACTTCCTCGTCGATCGAACTCATATGCGATTTGATGCTGACCCCTATCTCTGTAAGCAGGTCCACCATCTCCGTGTTGCTCATCTCAAACATTTTCGCGAGATTATATACTCTTATTTTGCTCATCGGCATCACTCCTGTCATAAATTGCCAAAACTTTTTTAGCCAGTCCGCCCTGAGGAAGTGCGACGACCTGTGCTGATCCTACCCCGAGATGTGATCCCAGGGCGGTCCTATCCGTATCATCCAATTTGAGCAGAACTGCTTCTCCGCGCTCCACCTTTGGCTTCAGTGAACGCAGAACACTTGCTGAACAGTCAGATGTAACTATGACTACCAGCTTTTCATTGTGTCTGCCGGCGGCAAATACATGATCCTGTCCTATCAGAAGGATCCCTGCTCTTCTGGAAAGCCCCAGTATATTCATCAGTTCCTCATTTTTTGACTGAGACATCTCAGGCCTCCCCATCTTCCCCGGCACAAAGCGCCAGCAGGCTGTCATATACATCTTCGCTGACCTCTGTCCTGAGGGCCCTCGAAAGGGCCTTTTTTTTCTTAGCGAGCACCACACAATCGCTGCACCTGCACAAATAAGCTCCGCGGCCATTCGCCTTCCCCGTGGAGTCATACTGAACTTCGCCCTCTGGAGTCCTTATGATCCTCATAAGTTCCCGCTTGGGAGACTCTTCGCCGCATCCTACGCAGGTGCGGGGACGCTTTCTCTTATCAGTCCTGCGTTCCTCACCCGCCATGGTCCTCTATCCTTCGTCTTCCTGATCCTCGATGACGCTGCTAAGATCCTCGAAAAGATCTTTCATCGTCGGAAGCTTT
This sequence comes from Synergistaceae bacterium DZ-S4, assembly GCA_025943965.1. Taxonomy (NCBI): domain Bacteria; kingdom Thermotogati; phylum Synergistota; class Synergistia; order Synergistales; family Synergistaceae; genus Caenicola; species Caenicola nitritireducens. The sequence goes on along the minus strand of JAPCWD010000010.1, from coordinate 63,023 downwards.
TCATCTTCTTTGACCTTGATGTCTATCTTCCAGCCGGTAAGCCGCGCCGCAAGCCTGACGTTCTGTCCGGCCTTCCCTATGGCCAGAGAGAGCTGGTCGGAACGGACATAGACAAGTACAGAGCGGTCCTGGTCGAGCAGAGGTTCTATCTTAAGCACCTTCGCGGGAGAGAGGGAATTCCTGATATATGTAAGGATATCCTGGCTCCAGACGATGATGTCTATCCTTTCTCCGTGCAGTTCGTTGCTGATCGACTTGATGCGGGCTCCTTGCTTGCCCACGCAGGCACCCAGCGGTTCGACGTTCGCATCAAGGCTCGCCACGGCAATTTTGGCGCGGGTCCCTGCCTCCCTGACTATGTTGCGGATCTCGACCACGCCGTCCTGTATCTCCGGCACTTCAAGTTCAAGCAACTTGTGAAGGAGCTTGGGATGGGTCCTCGAAACGATTATACGCGGGCCCCTCGTGGTCTGTCTTACGTCAAGCAGATAGAACTTCATCCTTGAGCCGGGAAGGCATTTCTCTCCGATAATCCGCTCTTCCTTGGGCATTATAGCTTCAGTCTTCTCGTTGAGACGGACAAGGATCTGATCACCTTCAGCCTTGAATATCGTCCCTGTGATTATGTTGCCGATCTTGTCCGAGAACTGCTCGTAGATCACCTGGCGTTCTGCATCCTTCAACCTTTGTATGATCACCTGCCGGGCAGTCTGTGCAGCGATACGGCCAAAGTCTTCCGGAAATACTTCCTTCCTTATAACATCGCCGACCTCTACGTCGTCGTTTCCCCTCCGTTTTGCCTCGGCTATGGATATCTCCGATTCATCGGACGTCTCACCGTCTACGACCATCCTCACCTCATAAAGGGTGAAATCGCCGCTCTCAAGGTCGATGTGGACCTCCGCCGTCTGATTCCCGCCCTTGTACTTCTTATAAGCAGATACCATTGCGGCCTCAAGGCTTGCTACAATGATCTCTTCTGAAAGCCCCTTCTCTTCCTCTATCTGCTTAAGCACTTTCCTGATGTCTTTCCCAAGCTGCATCTATTTAGACTCCTCTCATGAATTATTCCGTCGCGCTAATTCTTTTTTGTAAGAAGCAGGCTTATTTAAGGCTCCTACTTTTTCTTTATCTTTTTGAAAGTCTTTTTCTGCCCCTTTTCCTCTTTATATACGAGCTTCCCCTTTTTTATGTCAGAAAATGGCACCAAACTCTCTCCGTCTGCTGAAAGAAGATGGACTCTGCTCTCTTCATCAACGCCGTTTATGATCCCCGAAACCTTTTTGCCGCCCTTCAGCAAGATCTGAGCTTCTCTGCCTGAAAAAGCCCTGTAGTCCTCCAAAGTGAAAAGGGGCCTTTCGATACCGGGTGAACTCACTTCAAGGTAATATCTCTCCGGAAGGTAACTTTCCATTCCGTCAAGATAAACGTTGACCTCCCTGGCGACCGCCTCGCAGTCCGAAAGGTTGACTCCTCCGGGAAGGTCTACATAGATGCGGAGGATCTTCATCTCGTCCTCGGTCACGTTCTCAAGCCCGACACAGTCGTAACCCAGCGACTCGATCCGTTCTCTCAGTCCGCTGTAAATGTCGTTGAGGCTGAACTTTTCCATCAGGCACCCCCCTTAAAGCAAGAAGAGTGGGCACGACCCACTCTTCCAGAACTTGCCCCTGAATTAGTATATAAATTGTAGCATTAATCCCCAAAAAAGCAAGCAATTGTGATTTATAGCAGCGTTAACTTAGCAAGGCTTGCGGATCCCCACTTCGACGTATTGGTATACGCCTTCGGCATGTTCCGCTACGTATTGCGTCGTTATCACTCACTCTAAATCCCAATTGCACACTTTTTGCCTTTGTTGAGCATGTCCAAGGGGCAAGGGACAAATTCAACGGCGGAAGTACCTTCCGCAATTGGGGCAGATCGGAGATGATAGCGACGCAACATGCAGTGGTCCAAGCGAAGGCGTATTGGACATACGTCTAAGCGCAGGATCGCAAATGTTGCTAAGTTAGCGCTCCGAGATGCCCCAATTGCTGCGAGTGTATTCGAAAAGTGCAAGTGCCGCCGCCACGGATGCATTCAGCGACCCCGTCTTTCCGGCCATGGGTATATACCTCAGCTCGTCGCATGACTTTGCAACTGACTGGCCCAGGCCGGCGCCTTCTGCGCCTATCACTATGGCCAGCCTTGGGGGCATGTCTTCCTTGAAGAGGGTCTCCTCTGCGTCCATTGAAAGGCCCACCACCCAGAAGTTGGCCTCCTGGAGCAGCCTTATTGTTTGGGAAACATTGCCTGTCTTTGCTATAGGCAGCCTCAGCGCAGCCCCTGCGCTCGTCTTGACGACTGTCCCCGTGGGAAGGGCTCCTCCCCGTTTGGGTATCATCACTGCGGACGCACCCGCTGCTTCGGCGCTCCTTATGACGGCGCCCAGATTGTGCGGGTCCTGAAGATGGTCGCACAGGATGACCATGGCAGGCTCAGGCGCCTCTGGAAGCATTTGGATGAGTTCCTCCGCCTCCCACAGCTTCATCGGAGCCATGTAAGCAACTACGCCCTGATGGTTCTCCTTGCCGGTCATCTTGTCCATTGCAGCGGATTCGACCGTCTGGAGGACGATGTTGGCAGACCGGCAGAGTTCCTGCAATCTGGCCCTTATGTGGGGCTGGACTGTCTTCGAGATGATCACCTTCATGCACCTCTCAGGCGACTCCTCAAGCAGTGAGAATACCGGGTTTCTTCCCCAGCATATATCTTCGTTTATTGTTGCCTTTTCTTCCCTCATCCGGCCTTCCTGCCTTCCCTCGTGTCGTTGAAGAATGCCGCGAGGTACTTTCCCGTAGGTCCGCCGGAAGCGGCGATCTCCTCGGGAGTTCCCTTTGCGATAAGGTCCCCGCCCCTTCGTCCTCCTTCCGGGCCGAGATCCATAATATAGTCTGTCGATGCAAGCACATCCAGGTTATGTTCTATCACAAGGACTGAGCTTCCGTGGTCGACCAGTTTGTGCAGCAGCTTCAGCAGCTTCTTCACATCATTGTAGTGAAGGCCTGTCGTCGGTTCGTCAAGAAGATAGAGGGTGTTGCCCCTGAACTTCTTGCCGAGTTCCGTGGCCAGCTTCACCCTCTGCGCCTCGCCGCCGCTCAGTGTCGGCGCTGGCTGTCCGAGCCTGATGTAGCCAAGCCCCGCTTCCTGTATTACCTTCAGTTTGTTGGCGATCCTGGGAATGTCCTTGAAATGCTCCGCTGCCTCGTCAACGGTGAGATCGAGCACATCAGCTATCGAGAGCTCCTTGTACTTCACTTCGAGAGTCTCCCTGTTGTACCTTGTCCCTTTGCAGACGTCGCATTTAACATATACATCCTGCAGGAAGAGCATTGAGACCTTAAGTTCACCGTCACCTTTGCAGGACTCGCAGCGTCCGCCCTTTACATTGAAGCTGAAACGCCCCGGCAGATATCCCCTCAGTTTTGATTCGGGAAGCTGAGCGTAAAACTCCCTTATCGGGGTAAAGACGCCCGTGTATGTTGCGGGGTTCGAGCGCGGCGTGCGACCTATCGGGCTCTGATCGACGAGGACAACGTTTTTCAGGGACTCATATCCGGATATGCTCTCAAATTTCCCTGCGCGGTCCCTGTATTCCCTGTCAAACCTTCCCTTCAGCCCCTTATAGAGTATCTCGTATAAGAACGTACTTTTGCCCGAGCCTGAAACTCCGCTGAGCGCGGCAAATACCCCGAGCGGGACATCTATGTCAATATTCTTAAGGTTATTTTCACGGCATCCCGTCACCCTGATTTTGCCCTTAGGCTTCCTTCTTTTGAGTTTGGGCCTGTACGTGCCGTCTGCCTCACCTCTGAGGTAGAGAGCCGTCGGGGTGTCTCCGTTGAGTATGTCAGAGTAGCTGCCGCAGGCGATAAGGTCGCCGCCGTTCTCTCCCGCACCGGGACCAAGTTCCAGGATGTAGTCTGCCGCCATCATCGTATCCCTGTCATGTTCAACGACTATGACAGTGTTCCCGATATCCCTGATATCCTTCAGCGTATCAAGAAGCCTGTTCGTGTCCTTCGGATGCAGGCCGATCGTCGGTTCGTCAAGCACGTAAAGCACACCGGTCAGTTGTGAGCCTATCTGGGTCGCAAGCCTTATCCTCTGGCTCTCCCCGCCGCTCAAAGTGTCCGCCCGCCTGGAAAGGCTCAAATATCCCGCCCCTACGTTGTTGAGGAAAGCGAGCCTTTTGCGTACCTCTGTCAGTGCCTGCCCTACTATCTTCTGCTCCCTGGCCCCCAGCTCCATCGAATCCAGGATTTTGATGAGCTCCTCAATAGGCATCTCCGTAAGCTGTGCAATATTGTATCCGCCAAGTGTTACCGCAAGCACCTCGGGCTTCAGCCTTGCCCCGCTGCAGGTCTGACATATGTCCTCCGCGCGGTAGCGAAGCAGTTCTTCCCTGTAGCTTTCCGATTCAGTTTCCCCCAGCCGTTTCTCCAGCCACGGCAAAAGTCCCGGATAATGTCCGTTGTACTCCCAGTCGCCGTTTCTGTCGCTGAATATCATCGGGATGACCTCGTCGGACCCGTTCAAAAGTGCATCTTTAGCCCCTTCCGGAAGATCTTTAAAGGGTTTTGAAAGATCCCACCCGTGTCGGGCAGCCAGAAGTTCAGCCTTCTGGATCATGTACTTCATGCTCTTCCAGGGTAAGAAACCTCCGTCACCGATCGGGTAATCAGGGTTTACCGCAAGATCTTCAGAAAAGTGGAGGTGTACGCCCAGCCCGGAACAGTCGGGACAGGCGCCGTATGGGTTGTTGAATGAGAATAGCCTGGGCTCGATCTCCGGAAGGCTGATCTCGCAGTCCGGGCATATGTACTTTTCTGTAAGTTCCAGGTCCTCCATGCCTTCGGATATAAGAAGGACAAAACCTTCCGACAGTTTCATCGCCATTTCGACAGCCTCTGAGAGGCGCTGGCGGTTCTCTTCCCTTACTCTTAGCCTGTCGATCACACATTCGATCGAATGCTTTTTTTTCTTGTCAAGATCGATATCCTCTTCAAGCCAAAGCACCGTCCCGTCCACCCTGGCCTTTAGATACCCCTGCTGACGGAGCTTTATGAGAAGATTCTTATACTCTCCCTTTTTACCCTTGATCAGGGGAGAAAGAATCTCAAGGGGTTTGCCGTCATAATCTCTGTAGATCTTGTCAACTATCTCGTCCACGCTGTAACGGCGAACTTCTTTGCCACAGCTTGGGCAGTGCGGGGTACCGGCTCGCCCGAAAAGAAGCCTCAGATAGTCGTAGATTTCTGTTACAGTCCCAACCGTTGACCGCGGATTGTGCCCCGACCCCTTCTGCTCTATGGATATGGCCGGAGAAAGCCCGCTTATGTCATCAACATCGGGCTTGTCGGACATCCCCAGGAACTGCCTTGCGTATGAGGAGAGTGATTCCACATATCGTCTCTGTCCCTCTGCATATATGGTATCGAACGCAAGCGAGGATTTGCCGGAGCCCGAAGGCCCGGTGACCACAACAAGCTTGTTTTTAGGAATTTCTGCGTTTATGTTTTTTAAGTTGTGCTGTCTGGCCCCTGTAATTTTTATGCTTTGTTCCAATTTTCGCATCGCCTTTCAGTCTCTGTATAGTATCCCTGAGTTCAGCCGCCGTCTCAAAGTCCAGCTTTTCGACCGCGGACCACATCTGCCTTTCAAGTTCATGTATGTCAGGCGTACCCTCGTCGCCCCTTAGCGGGGAAGCCGCCCTCATCCCTGCGTAGCCGTTTTCCCCGATGAGTTCCGCGGGCAGGAGATCCTTTACGGCCTTTGATATCGTCCGTGGTATTATTCCGTGTTCTTCATTATATGCTATCTGGCGGTTTCTTCTTCTTTCTGTCTCCTTCATTGCAGCCTCAATGCTGTCGGTTATCCTGTCGGCGTAGAGTATTACTTTCCCCGCCTGGTTTCTTGCCGCCCTTCCTATCATCTGTATCAGCGACCTGTGGGACCTCAGATATCCCTCACGGTCGGCATCCAGGATGGCGACGAGCGAGACCTCCGGCAGGTCTATGCCTTCCCTCAGGAGGTTGACACCGACAAGCACCGCAAATACGCCAAGCCTCAGGTCACGAAGCAACTCTGCCCGCTCAAACGTATCAAGCTCGGAGTGTATGTACCGGACCTTTATTCCCAGTTCAGCCATGTACTCAGCAAGGTCCTCGGCAGAACGCTTTGTAAGAGTTGATATCAGCACCCGCTGCCCTGCGTCTATTATCGGACGTACCTCTGCGAGAAGGTCATCTACCTGCCCCGTGGCAGGATGGACCTCAACTATGGGGTCTGTTACACCCGTAGGCCGTATAAGCTGTTCGACGACCTTCTCCGAATGGGCGAACTCATAATCACCCGGAGTGGCGGATATAAAGAGTGCGTTCTTAAGCAGGGGCTCATACTCTTCCCATTTCAGGGGCCTGTTGTCGAGACAGGAGGGAAGCCTGAATCCGTGTTCGACCAGCACTTCCTTCCTCGCCCTGTCGCCGTTGTACATTCCCCTGACCTGGGGAAGCGTCATGTGCGACTCGTCAATAAATTTTAATGAATCATCGGGAAAGAAGTCCATCAGTGTTCCCGGCGCGTCTCCCGGTTCGCGGCCATCCAGAAATCGGGAATAGTTCTCTATCCCTGAACAGTATCCGACCTCAAGCAGCATTTCGAGGTCATACTTGGTCCTCATTTTGAGCCTCTGGGCCTCGACGATCTTGCCTGATGACTCAAGTTCTGTGACTCTGTCTGTCAATTCCTTATCTATAAGCTCAGCTGCGTTGTTTATGGCATCGGAAGAGGTCACATAGTGCTGCGCAGGGAATATCCCTGTGTGATCTTTGCTGAGGACAGCCTTCCCGCTTACCGGGTCGATCTCCTCGATGCGCTCTATTTCGTCTTCGAAGAAGATGACTCTGACGGCGGTGTCGCTGTATGCCGGATAGATCTCCATCGACTCTCCTCTGCTCCGGAAGTTTCCGGGCTGGAGCACCAGGTCGTTGCGCTGGTAGTAGTTGTCCAGAAGCCTCGTCATGAAAGTCCTGCGGTCCCACTGCTCGCCTACTGCGAAACGAAAAATGGCATCCTCATAGTTCTTTCTCTTTCCAAGGCCATATATGCACGATACACTGGCAACTACGATGACGTCGCGCCGCTCGAGCAGGGCCTTTGTCGTGGCAAGGCGAAGCTTCTCGATGCGTTCGTTTACAGAGGCATCCTTCTCAATATAAATGTCCTGCGCCGGCATATAGGCCTCCGGCTGGTAATAATCGTAATAACTGACAAAATAATTCACTGAGTTCTCGGGGAAAAATTCCTTGAACTCGCTGTAAAGCTGCGCAGCCAGAGTCTTATTGTGGGCCATTACAAGAGTAGGCCTCTGCAGCCGCTGGATGACATTTGCCATAGTGAACGTCTTCCCGCTGCCGGTGACCCCAAGCAGTGTCTGCACAGCCCCCTGTTTTTCAAATCCCCTGACAAGCCGCTCGACAGCCTCAGGCTGATCCCCGGACATAGGCCAGGGTGAAAAGAGCTTGAATTCCTCAGACATAAGTCCACTCCTCCGGAAGAAATGCAACCTTGATAATATATAGCTTTTTAAGGAATGCGTCATCCGTGTTTCCCCCGAAAGGGGGAAGCGGCATGAAGATGTCGCGGGTAATTTGCAGCGTCAACGCTGCGGTGAACTTGCAGAAGAGACCGTGCTGCAGAGATTTTGCCTGACTAAGTCAGGCGGCGAATCAAGGTCTTTTAAACCGTCTTCCCCTAATGCCTAAATCGGGGATCCATTGTCTCTAGATCCTTGCTATAACTAAACTTATAGTCCCTAAAACCAGAGCGGGATTCCCGATCTCAAAGCGCATTCGAAATAGTTCAAATGCTAAGGAGTTTTTAAATGTTTCCTTAACAGGAAGCGGCATTTTCCTGATAAGAAGCGTCCGGGAACGACGGATAGTAAGGCCAATGCCTGGGGAGACGGTGATTTTGAAACTTCGCGGCCTTTGGCCGCAATTCCCCGCAAAGCGAAGCGAGCAAATTCCCCAGCGACGAACGTCGCGAATTCACCGCAGCCAAAGGCTGCAAATTCCCCGAACCTGGCCTTGTAACTACAACTGAACAACAAAAAAGCTCAGCAAAAAAATTTCGCTGAGCTTTTTTGAATTCTTGGTCGGGATAGTCGGATTCGAACCGACGACCCCCTGCTCCCAAAGCAGGTGCGCTAACCAGGCTGCGCTACATCCCGTGACGATGGGCATTATAGCATAAATCATCCTTGTGTGGGGAAATGAACGGCTGTGATTTAGATTTAAATACATTCCAACAAAAAAGGAGCCTTTCGGCTCCTTTCGGGTAGTTTCTTTACTCTTCTTCCTCGTCAGGATCTTCGTCGTCTTCGTCAGGGTCTTCCGCACTCTCCTGAGCCTTCTTTTTTTCCTCTTCTTCGCCCTCAGAGCCGTTGTCCTCTTCAGTTCCGTTCTCATCGTTTTCGGAATAAGCTTCCTCCTCGTCCGTCACTGCAGGGACTACCGGAGCTTCTTTCTTCGGGTAGCCGAGAAGCTCATCAAGCTCATCACCCTCAAGGACTTCCTTCTCAAGAAGCAGAGCTGTTATCTCCTCCAGGCGTTCGCTGTGTTCCGTAAGGATATTCTTCGCAAGATTGAAGCATTCATCTATTATGCTGCGGACTTCCTGGTCTATCGCATATGCTATCTCTTCGCTGTAGTTCCGGTCCTCCATGATATCCCTGCCAAGAAATACCTCATGCTGCTTCCTGCCGAGAGTCACCAGTCCAAGCCTGTCGCTCATCCCAAACTGTGTGACCATCTGCCGGGCTATCTGCGTTGCCCTCTCAAGGTCGTTGGAAGCGCCTGTTGTGACATCTCCAAATTTCAGCAGCTCAGTCACACGTCCGCTGAGCAATATCGTTATCCTGTCTGAAAGTTCCTTCTTTGAGATGAGGAACCGGTCCTCTTCGGGCAGCTGCAGTGTGTAACCAAGTGCCATGTGGCCTCTCGGTATTATTGAGATCTTGTGTACAGGGTCGCTGCCGTCTATCTTGCTTGCCACCAGTGCATGTCCGGCTTCATGATAGGCGATGATCTCTCGCTCTTTCTTGCTTATAACGCGGCTCTTGCGTTCAGGACCTGCCATGACCCTGTCAATAGCCTCTTCGAACTCGGCCATGCCAAGCTTGTCCTTGTTTCTACGGCCTGCAAGGAGTGCAGCTTCATTAACGAGGTTCGCGATGTCAGCGCCCACAAAACCCGGGGTCCTTCTCGCGATAACATCAAGGTCTACTTCCTTGCTTATCTTCTTGTCCTTGAGGTGGACCTTCAGAATATCCCGTCTTCCGTTTACATCCGGCCTGTCAACTACTATCTGTCTGTCAAAACGGCCCGGGCGGAGCAATGCCGGATCAAGAATGTCAGGCCTGTTGGTCGCGGCGAGGAGTATTATGCCTGTTCCCGCCTCAAAACCGTCCATCTCGACCAGCAGCTGGTTCAGTGTCTGCTCCCGTTCATCGTGTCCGCCTCCGAGCCCTGCTCCGCGATGGCGTCCGACCGCATCGATCTCGTCTATAAAAATGATGCAGGGCTGATTTTTGCGCGCCTGCTCAAATAGGTCCCTCACACGTGCAGCACCGACACCAACGAACATTTCGACAAAATCGGATCCGCTGATGCTGAAGAAGGGAACATTGGCCTCTCCTGCAACTGCCCTGGAAAGCAGCGTCTTTCCGGTTCCCGGAGCGCCCAGCAGCAGTACACCGCGAGGAACTTTAGCTCCCAGCCTTGTAAACTTAGACGGGTCCCTGAGGAATTGCACGACCTCCTCAAGTTCCTCTTTTGACTCGTCACAGCCCGCAACATCATCAAAAGTAACTTTGGGCCTGTTGTCCATGAAGAGTTTTGCTTTGCTCTTCGCAAAGCCCATCACCTTGTTCCCGCCGCCCTGCATGTTGTATATGAAATAGATCCATACGCCTATCAGGAGCAGAGTGGGCAGCAGCGATGTCAAAAGTGCCGTCAGCCAGGAGTTCTTGGGAGGAGGTACCACCTCGACCTCAACGCCCTTCTGGGCTATCTCGCTCGGGAGTGTCCCGGGATCAAGGATGTATGTCGTAAACTCCTTGCCGGATTTGAGCGTTCCTTTCAGCTGTTCATGGTCGATCTTTACTTTCGTTACATTGCCCAGGTTGACTTCATTCAGAAACTGGCTATAAGGAAGCACTTCGACAGTCTGACCTGCCTTGTTCCCGTCAGGGGTCAGAAAAACATTGACCAGGCTGACGACAAGGACGATCAGTATTATGTACATCCCTACATTTTTAGAGGTTTTCTTCAAACGTGTGACCTCACTTTCGTGCGATTGTTTTTCAAGTGTTGCTTCTTCTATCCGACAAATGGTGGCTTTTGATATTCCGTTTTTTAAGGCAGCTGAACGTTTGTAAAGACTGGCAAGCGATTGGCAAGCAGTCGTGAAACCTTAAAAATCTTAAATCTAAGCCGCTGGATTCCCGTTAAGTTTCGTCCGGGAATGACGGTGCTTTTGGTTCTGACGACCGCTCAGCTATTGCTTAGCCATGCTCAGCTATTGCTCAGTCGCCCCTCTTGGATGCGAAGCGCTGCAAATTCTCCGCGGAGTTTTGCTCCGCAATTTCCCCCTGCAATTGGGGCAGATCGGAGATGATAACGACGCAACATGAAATTGTACTAGCTAATACGTATTAGTCATACGTCGAAGCGACGGATAATGAATGTTGTTAAGTTAGCGCTTCGAGATACCCCAATTGCCGCTACGCGACGGGCTCGGCGATGAAGACCGCCGGCAGATGGCGGAACATTCCGGCGTAATCCAGGCCGTAGCCGATCACAAATTCATCAGGGATGGTAAACCCCGTATACTCGACCTTCACAGTTTCCTTGCGGCGGTCAGGCTTGTCGAGCAGAACGCAGATCGCAAGGCTCTGAGGCCTGCGTTCGAGCAGCAGCGACTTTATGTACTTCAGCGAAAGGCCGGTATCAACTATATCCTCTATTATAAGCACATTTTTGCCGTATATGTCCGTGCTCAGGTCCTTCTGTATTTGCACTACCCCGCTGCTCTTCGTAGATGCCCCGTATGAAGATATCGCCAGGAAGTCGATCCTGACATCCACTTCAGGGCTTATGTGCCTGATAAGGTCGGCAAGGAATATCACCGCGCCTTTAAGAACACAGACACAGATCAGCTGCTTACCGGCGTAATCCCTGCTCAGCTGTTCTCCCAGTTCCTTTATCTTCGCCTGAAGTTTTTCTTCAGAAATAAGGGTCTTGCCTATCTTATATTCCAAATGAGAAACACTCCCTGAGGACAAAGTTTATTCTGCTCAAAAACATTAGACATAATAACATAATTATTACTATCTCGCCCACCATGGGAGCTCTTCTTTTCGGGCATTTTGCCTATTTTCGTCTGCGCCTTTTGCGATATCTTTGCGATGCAGCCAGCCCATACCCCTGTTCGACCAACAAATTTCAATATCTCTCGCCCACTGGAAACGCCATTTGCCGCCCTTTCGGATCAGTGAGAGCAGTTTCATTGTTCTGTCTCTGTCAAGCCTGGGGAGGTCCAGCAGCACGCCCTGGAGCCTGAGCATATCCGCCAGTTCTGTATCCTTGACGTTTTTTATGAATGCCGGAGACCAGCATACGATCGCCGGAGGTATGGTTATTGAAGCTTCTGAAATCAGCCTTTCCGTGTTTTTCTTTTTATTTTCAAGTTCTGCGTCTATCTGCTTGGAAAGCCCCAGCATAACTGACTCGAAGTTCGGGTTCATGTTCTCCCTTATCCACGGGATCAGCACTTCCCTGACCCTGTTTCTCCTGTAGACGGTGTCGGCGTTGCTTGCGTCCTCCCGCCATTCGACCCCGTTATCCCTGAGGATCTCCCTCAGCTCATCCCTTCGGAAATCTATTATCGGGCGGACTATCATTCCCCTCCTCTCGGGGATCCCTCTCAGTCCCTCCAGTCCCGTCCCTCTGAAAAGGTTCATCAGCTGGGTCTCTACTACGTCGTCAGCAGAGTGGCCGACAGCAATGAAGGGCAGCCCCTCCGCCTCCGCAGTTTCATAGAAATGGGTGTAGCGCTCCCTTCTGCCCGCCATTTCAAAAGACTCGCCCGTCAGCCGTTCCTTGTATACCTCGACGGTTTTGACAATGCATTTGATGCCCCACTTTTCGCATAGCTCAACAGAGAACTCCGCATCCCTGTGGGACATACCCTCCCGCGTACAGTGGTCAAGATGTGCGGCGACGATCCTACCTTTGTAAAAACGGTGAAGGAGCCATAGCATTGCCACAGAGTCCCCGCCGCCCGAAAGCGCGGCAACAAGTCCCTCAGAATCCCACCAGCCCTGGCGCTTTCCTGCTGCTGTAAGTTTATTATGATAAGATATATCCTTTTTCATGCTAGTTCTCCTGATCTCAGCTGAATTATCTTCGGTCAATTTTACAAAACAACAGAGCGGGTAATTTTACTTCAACATGCCACAATACTATACACACAATAAGCTTTTTAAGAAAGAAAAAAGCCCCTGCCAAAGGCGGGGGCTTTGAACATTCTGGAGCGGAAAACGGGACTCGAACCCGCGACCTACGGCTTGGAAGGCCATCGCTCTACCAGCTGAGCTATTTCCGCGCAACGGGGGAATAATATCACTCCATTCATTCCCCTGTCAAGTGCAATTGGGATTTATAGCGGCGTTAACTTAGCTTTTTTTAAAGTATATGAATAATTTCTCGCGGCATCGGCCGCATCTTCTGTGAAGTGCTCGTAACTGTCGGTGATCTTCTGCTCAACCGCATTGTATGTCCTTAATGAAAAAAGGGCAGTGATCAGGAAAAATGGGATAATGTATACACAAATGTTGATCTGTTTAAAGAGTTTTATGTTTTTCTCGTTCATTCAACACATCCCCAATTTGAGAGAGAAACGTCAGAGACAGACGGGGACTGCATCCGTCTGGAGTCGATCAGTAATCAGCTGCAAATCTATTGCGAATCGGCGGTATCAAATACCGGTCTGCCGGCAAGCGAGAGTAATAGACAAGCAGTCGTTCAAGGCATGTAGAATCCCCGATTTAAGAATGCGGGACGGTTCACAAGGTTTTCATTCACCGCAGCTTACAAAGCTGTAGTTTCTCCGAAACGCAACGCGTTGCAAATCCTCCACAACTGGTTTTGTCGCAAATTCTCAGTGGCTTGAAAAGCCACAGCCCTTAAATTCTCCGCAGCCAATAGGCTGTAATTTCCTCACGACCCTCGGTCGCAGACCCATACCAATATTTTACTTATGATCAATATAAAATGGCAACCCCTATAAAGAAGCTGCCATTTGTGGTGTTCTTATTCTTTGATCGGAATGCTCAATGCAGCATCTCACCGTTTTGTAGGGATGAGCAGGATGGAACAGGGGGCCTTTATCGCAACTTTGCTGCTGACGCTTCCAAGGAAGAACTCCTTCACGTATCCTCTGCCCTGGCTTCCCATAACTACGAGCGGGATGCCGTTTTCCTCTACTGTTTTTATTATCTCGACAGCGGGCGAACCGTATTTTACAACCACGTCTACTTCGATCTCTCCCCTGTCCTGAAGCAGCTTTTTCATGCCTTCAAGCCTTGCTTTGTCTATCCTGTTGAATTCTTCGACCCTCTCATCAAGATGAGGGCTTATTTTTGCTGCATCCTGGACATGGAGGAGAGTCACCTTCCTGGCATTCCCGGGAGCGATTTCAAGAACTTTGGAAAACGCGACATCAGCGTTTTCTGAGAAGTCGGTCGGGTATAGCAGGTGGTCTGCTACCTGACATCCGTCTATTACGACCTTTCCATCCTCTTCGATTTTGTCGTCCCTCCTCGTCCTCATTATCAGAAGGGGCATGGATACTGAGTGCATGAGGTCGTTTGCAAGGGTGCTGAAGTATACGTCGCCGGATGATGATCGCTTTCTTGCCCCCGTGACAATAAGTGAATACCCTTCGGAGGCGGCAACCTTTTCGATTTCTCCGGCAGGATACCCCGCCAGTACCCGTGTTTCTACCTCAAATCCCGCCTCCATGAGTTTCTTTTTATTGTCTGCAAATGCGTCCTCGTATTTCTGGAGAGGAACATTCGATTGCCCTCTTGTGTAATCGATCACTTCTTCTATTGTCCTGTATTGTATCAACAGGCACTTTTTCGCTCCGTATGCCTTAAGCCTTTCCACGCAGCCCATCAGCGCAAGGGAATCATCTGACAGATCGACAGCAACCACGAATTTTTCAAACATTTTTCTCTCCTCCTACTCAATATTTACTCACAGAGAAAAATTGTCAATAAACCTATAGCTCACTTGTCCGCCCGGTGATCTGTTCAGCGTCTTGTCGGTATCAGCAGTACCGAAGAGGGGCTTAGTCTCGCAATGTTCTGGCTCACGCTGCCCAGGAAAAACTCTTTGACGTATCCTCTTCCCTGGCTGCCCATTACAACGAGTTTCACTTCGGCATCCTCGACAAGTCTAAGTATCTCAAGAGAAGGCGACCCATACCTGACCGCCGTTTCGACTTCTGCCTTCCCTTCTTTTTCAAGCATGTCCTTCATTCCTTTAAGCCTTGCCTCATCAAGTTTGTTGAACTCCTTTATCCTGCTCTCCAAATGGGGACTGATCTTCGATTTGTCCTGCACGTGAAGGAGAGTTATCTTCTGCACGCTGCCCGCTGCCATCTCCTTTATGTACCTGAAGGCGATGTCCGCATTATCGGAGAAATCTGTCGGATAGAGGATATGGCTGCTGAGATCCGCTTTTTCTACTGCCGAAAGTTCATCTTCATCTGCGCCGACAGGATCATCAGTCCTTATCTGCATTACCGGATACTGTGCCGAGTGGATAAGGTCATTTGCGATCCTCCCGAAGCAGACCTCACCCGAAGGAGTATATTTCCTTGACGCAACGACAGTGAGAGAATAACCTTCTTCTTCGCATATCTTGTTGACATGGGCAGGAGAAAAGCCCGGGAGGGTCCTTGTTTCAACTTCAAATCCCTCCGCCTCTATCTGTTTCTTGTGCATTGAAAGAGTTTTTTCATACTCGTAAACGAGTTCATTCGAGTATATGCCGGAAAAATCGACTATCTCGTTCAGGTCCACGAACTGAAGCAAAAGGCATTTCTTCGCTCCGAACGTTTTCAATCCGCCTATTGACGACATCGATATTGCAAAGTCCTTTGATATGTCGGTTGCTACAATAAACTTCTCGAACATCTTGACCCCCTCCTTTCAGAGATACCTGAAACTTTCTCCACTTTCGCAAAGAGATATGTGATATCTCTTTACTTCGTTAGTGTAATTATACATTATTTAAAAAATAATTGCACAACAATTAAATCGAAAATACCCATCCCCTGCACCCATAGAGGAGGACCGCCCTTCCTGCCAGAAAGGGCGGTCCTCTTTACTGCTTTTAATGATGCATGCTCTTATTTGAGGTTTTTTGCGTAATCGGGGTTTATGAGGCTGTCGGGGGTCTTGCCTTTCAGTATCTGTATTACAGAATCAGATGTCCCCTGTGTCTCTCTGGCAAGGCATTCCATGGTCCATCCTGCAAGGTGTGGCGTGCAAAGGACATTGTCCAGTGCAAAGAGCGGGTTGTCCTTTGATGTGGGTTCCACGCTGTATACATCTATTCCGGCACCGGCGATCCGGTTTTCACGCAGTGCCTCAACAAGGGCCTCCTCATCTACAAGGGCTCCCCTTGCAGTATTGACAAGATATGCGCTCTTTTTCATCTTCCTGAGTTTATCCCTGTCTATGAAGCCGCAGGTTTCGTCGCATAGCTGACAGTGGATGGAAATGACGTCGCTCTTTTCAAGAAGTGTATCCATGTCGACTGACAGTGCCCCGGCAGCCGAGATCCTTTCGGGGTCAGCATAGGGGTCATAACATAAAAGATCGACCCTGAAGGGCTTAAGCATTTCGGCAAGGCTTGATCCCGCAGCGCCCAGTCCTATTATACCCACTGTCTTTCCAGTCAGCTCAGATGCCTGGAGGGCTTCGCTCTTCCATCCCCCGTTCTTCTGGATCTCCGTCGACTTTGGCATAAGCTTTAAAAGGGCCATCATCAGGGTGAGGGCATGTTCCGCTACACTGACCCTGTTGGCTCCCGGAGTGTAAGTTACGGCAACACCATAGTCAGTCGCCGCTTCTACATCAATATTGTTTGGGACAGAGCCGCACTTGGCAATTATCTTGAGGTTTGTTGCGGCCGCTATGACATTCCTTGTAAATTTGCCCCTGGCTGTACAGACCACGGCATCCGCATCCCCTATCAGTTCGATGAGTTCCTTCTCATCAGTGTAACTGTTGTCAGGATCTCCGAACCTTACACTGCCGACCTGATCCATCAACAGATGGAGTTCACGTACTTCGCATTCGACTACGACGATATCATACATATAAAGACCTCCGGATCATTCATTTACACTGCGCTGAAAATTTCAATTAAAGCAAAATTGGTCATTGTCAGGCAACGCGGGTATATTATCCACCAAAATCGGCACAGATGCACCCTCTTTCCGTTTTTTTGAAAGAAAGAGAGAAAGCTCCCTTTGCGGGAGCTTTCCCTGGCGTTGCCGAGCCTGAACTGGATCAGTCCCTCTTTGCCGGTATCAGCAATACCGGAACGGGCAACTGGCGGGCAATGTTGTGGCTAACGCTTCCAAGGAAGAATTCGTTGACGAACCCCCTGCCCTGGCTTCCCATCATCACCATTTCCGCAGATAGTTCCCTTGCGCTTTTCAGGATCTCCGCAGAGGGCGAGCCATATTTGAGCACTGTTTGTACCTCGGGACATCCCTTCTCCAGCAGCAGTTTTTTCATCGCCTCAAGCCTTCCGGTATCTATCCGGTTGAACTCCTCTATCTTGTCGTCGAGGTAAGGCGATATCCTGTATTCATCCTGGATGTGGATCAGAGAGATCTTATCTTTGATCATAGGTATCATTTTGATCAGATAATTGAAAGCATACTCCGAATTTTTGGAGAAATCTGTTGCGAAGAGCACATGGCCCGCTACGTTCCCGGGCAGTTTGTAACGCTCATATTCTTGAGAAGTCTTTCCGTCAGCTGACTTGAATATGTAGGTCGGTATCCTGGCACTGTGTATGAGCTCGTTCGCCATGGAGCCGAAAATATGCCTGTCGGACCCAACTGCTATGATCGAATATTTTTCATCTACCGCTATCTTGTTAACATGCGATGCTGAAAGACCTTCAAGCACCCTTGTCTCCACCTTGAACCCCAGACTTTCAAGCGCCGACTTCTGATTCTCAAGATTCTTGTTGAAATCCTCAAATACAGTAGGTTTGTAAAAACTGTCAACTCCAAGCACATCAAGGGTCCCCCAGAAATGGAGGAGCAATATCTCTTCTGTTCCAAATCCCTTGAGCCCTCCTGAAGAGTTTACCAACGCCAACGATTCCCTCGTAAAATCAGATGCCACTATTGCACGTTTGAACATTGCTGCTCCCCCCTTGGATAGATTTGAAATGTTTTTATTGTTCTACAATGATATATAACATTGTTATCTCTTCAAAGCAAGAGCGCAAATACTTTTTAAACAAGAAAAGTGATAAAGCAATCGGAAGTATATTATAATCAGGCTCTTCCTTCATTAAGCATGTCAATTTTGGAAAGGAGTGAAAGCAGGTAGAGAAGGACCGCCCCGTTCGCTGTAAGGACTATTCCAATGACAGGTCCCGGGATAAGGTTCCTTATCAGCATAGATGTCCCAAAAATTATAGAGAGGGTGTTCAGGGTCGTCTGGGTAATGAGCAGTTTTGTGATCACGGGCGGCATTTGAGCCGTCTTCTTTTGCTCTCCGCTGAACAGCGAAGTGAGCATTTTTACAAGCGGTATGGCGCCTCCTCCGATATTCAGGAACGCTATGATCAGAGTCAGCCATGGGAGCATTATCCCGGGGACTATGCATGAGATTATCCCCATGGATGCAAAAAGGAGCCCAAGAAAAACAAGCGGCCATGTCCTTGTGAAGGACCTCAGCGGAGTATTTCCAAAAGCTGTCATCTGGATGGACATTATGACCACAAGGAGTCCAAGCTGGGCGCTCCCTGAAAAGGGCAGAAGGCCGAAAGTAACGGGTATAAGCAGCAGCCCAAGCAAGACCATGAATATACCTGTGATGAGGATGACCGCCCTATCGTCCGAAAGGCTTATGCCTCCCGGCGGCCTCTTTGCGGCGGCCGGATAGAGTGCGTAGACCTTATAGAGCACCGCGGTGAGTGAAAGGATCAGCAAACCGTACAGAAGCACTGAAAATGCCGTCAGAGATTCCGGGATGAAATCTTTATCGAGCAGCAGTATGGAGATCACTATTGAGAGGGAATAGAGGGCGGCACAGTTTACTGCAAGCTTCATCAGTATCCCCCCCTTCTTTTTCCAAAGCGGGAATTTATCTTTGGAGAAGAGCATCTGCAGCAGAAGGATCATACCTCCGGGTCCGAAACACATAAACAGCATGGCCCTCGGAATGCTTTTTAGAAGGTCGGGAACGAAACATGTGACTATGCCTATACAGGCAATGATAATGCCGAGCATCAAAACCGGAAGCGTCCTTTGGGAGATGCCGCCAAACGGCGTTTTGCCAAGTACAGTGATCTGGAGCGCATATATGAATATCAGAAGTCCGTACAGGCCGTTTTCATAGTAGGGCACTTTGCCCGAGTAAACGGCAAAAAGCAAAAGTCCCGCAATGACCATCGTCAGACCCGCGATAAGCAGTATGACAAGGTCTGACGGTATGTCTGCTCTTTTTGAATACCACCCGGCGGACATATTCAAGGCTTCCTCACCATCATCTCCGCATCAAAAGTCTTTCAGGCATAAGGATAACTCTTTCAAATGCCCGAACATCTAGCAATATGTCCCTTTGGTCCTGTAATTTTCACGCCTTTCGTCAGCCATCTGTTTCATCATCTTGTCGAATTCATCTCTCTTTTCCCTGTAAAGGTAGTCTGCAGACCTGGCTGTTTCAGGGAAGATTATGACTAACGAACCTTTTTCTATCTCAGAAAAGATGTATGTGACCGCTTCCTCGACGCTTACGGAATCTGCCGGAGGGGTAACGTCTTTGAATATCGCGGTCCTGACGTTGCCGGGACAGAAGACAGAAAACTGAAGCCCCTCGTTCTGAAGTTCATACTGGAGACATTCCGTCATTGATATGACGGCGCTTTTGCTGGCGGCGTATACTGCCTGATAAGGCACAGGGACTTTCCCTGCGATCGATCCTGTGTTGATGATGTGTCCTGCCCCCTGTTCCCTCATTACCGGTATGGCAGTATAGGTTCCATAAATGACCCCCATCAGGTTCAGGTCGATAATATATCTCCATATGTCAAATGTTATCTTTTCAGTCGGGAGAGTCAGTCCCATTCCTGCGTTGTTGAAGAGGAAATCTATACGCCCCAAGTTGTTTTTTGCCGTCGAAATCAGGCTTTGGACCTGATCGAGTTTTGTCACATCGGTAAGTATAGGGAAGACTTTTCCGGGATAGTCCCTTTCAAGGCGCCCGGACTCGCTCTTCAGGTTCTCCTCACTGTAGTCCCCCATAAATACCGCGTTCGCGCCCCTTTTCAGGAGTTCTTCCGTAATTCCCAGACCCAATCCCGAAGCCGCTCCTGTCACTACTGCCGTCCTGTTCTCAAAATATCCGCTCATGGCGTGCTCCTTTCGGCTAGTCAGACTATCTTCCGCAATAAGTGTCAAGATGTCTGTGCCCTGTGGTATCTGATGCGTTTTGACCGACTTTCAGACAAGTGATCTTGAATCTCCAACGTTCAGGCGCGCAGACCCCCTGAGCATCATCGCCCTTTCATATTTCAGGATCGGCAGCCGGGACATCTCACTGATTATCCTGATCTGAAGCATGTTCATTTCCGGATCAAACTTCAGCCACTCGATGCTGCCTTCTCCTTCCCACGCCTTATCTGTCTTCATCTCCTGCGGGTAGAGCGTGGCATGGCTCAGTGCAGTTCCCGCCTTACCCAGCTCCGGTATGTATCTCCATCCAAAACAATTCACCCTGACATCACGGTTAAGCAGATCGAGCTCCTCATTCTGCAAAGGCCTTCCCCTCTGCATTCCGATCCTCAGGAATGTGTTGCACTCATAACTTGCCGCAGAAAACCAATGATCCCCATTGTGCCTCAATCCTGCGATATCTGCAAAGATCTTCGGCATTCCGTCCTCTTCTCTTCCTCCAATTATTGGACATGCCTTGTTTTCCCATATAACAAGGATATATTCGCCTTCAACCGCTTCGCCGCCGCCAGTGTATCTTACCGGAGCTCCGGCCTGGATAAGACGGTATTCCCCGCCTGTCATCCAGTCAATATCGCGGCTCTCAGCAAACTGGATGTTCACGGTCGGGCTTATCAAATCAAAATCCTCGGGGATAAACCTTAATAGTGCCTCCTCTTCCGTCTCATAGCTGATGCAGATAGTGGTCATGTCTCCGTAAACAGTTCGTACCGGGTAAAAGGGATCACCGCTGAAATGGACCGGCATTTTGTAGACAAGGTCTTCCTTGATCCTGAACTTTCCCTTCATTGCATATACCTCCCCTTATTTTCTTCCGGATAGCCGCTTTAGAGCAGGGGGATGAACGAGGCAGATCTGATTCAGTTCAGCAGCTCTTCATGGGCCGATGAGAGCAGCCCGGTAATTTTTAATCCCTGCGGACAGTGCCTTTCACATACACCGCAGGAAATGCATCTGTCTGCTCCCCTGCCCTTTTCGTAAAAGTTTTTGACATAAAAGTTTTTCACGGCGTCCTCGCCGGTCAGCCTGTATTTGTTGAAAAGAGCGAAAACCGCTGTGATCATGACTCCCTGAGAGCAGGGCATGCAGTACTTGCAGTCAGTGCACGGAATGACAGTGCTGCTCTTGTATTCTTTTGCAATGTCCTCTATAAACTTCCCGTCCTCTTCGCTCATGACCCCGGACCCTGAGTCGCTGAATATCCTCAGGTCATCGTCGAGCTGTTCCATTGTGCTGGTACCGCTTAGGACGACAGTGACCTCAGGCTTGTCGTATAGCCACCTGAAGCACCATTCCGCAAGTGACCGCTTTTCCCGGTAGACGCCGACCATATCAAGTACGCTGTTTGGAGCGTCCTTTACGAGAGAACCTCCCCGAAGCGGTTCCATTACTGTGACCGGCAGTCCGGCTGAAGAGGCATACTTCAGTCCTTCAACTCCCCCGGCCTGGTTCTTTTCATCCAGTATGTTCAGCTGTATCTGTGTCATATCCCAGGGACAGTAACTGATTATCTCCTTAAAAGCTTCAAAACTGTTGTGGAGCGAGAAGCCCTTATGCAGTATCTTCCCTTCCGCTGCGGCCTTGTCCAGAAATCCCGCTCCGTCAAACTTTCTGACCTTTTCCCATACCGCGGGGCTAAGGTTGTGCAGCAGGTATATGTCAACGTAGTCCGTCCGGAGCCTTTTTAGCTGCTCGTCAAGGTATCTCTCCATATCCTCGCGGCTCGATGACATCGCCACAGGGCATTTCGTCACAAGGCAGACTTTTTCCCTGTATCCGTCCATAAGGGCCTTTCCGACTATCTCTTCGCTGCCGGGATATGTGTACGCCGTATCAATATAGTTGACTCCGCTGTCGATAGCGTGCCTGACCATTTTTATGGCTACTTTTTCATCAGCTGGAAACCTCATGCATCCAAGTCCAAAACGGGATACCCTAATTCCTGTTTTTCCAAAATCAACATACTCCATAATTTATGCCCCCACATCATGTTAACGTGTCATTTTGTTTATAGTATACACTTTCGCAATAAAAACGTAACTATGGTGACGGGGCGGCAAATTCTCCGTGACTCGAAGCAATGCAAATTCTCCGTCGCATATATGCGACAATTTCAGTTATAATTTATAGTGGATAGTAAGACATATCGGTTTTATATTTTTTATAAAAATCAACAGCTATAATTTTATAGGGAGGGATGCTCATGATCGAAGCTTTTCGCTTATCCGGCATGTTGGCAGGGATCCTGATGACTTTATCCGGGTTCACGGGGTTTTTCGGCCCCAGCCTCAGGAAGAGGATAAAGGGGCCGCTTGTCTTCACTGTCCACCGCTGGTGCGGTCTCGGTGCTGTAGCATGCGGACTGACGCATGGGCTGATCTACATGCTCTATCTTGGTTAGGGCTGATAAAGGGGGAATTATGATGCGTAAGTTCGCAAAGCTGCTTTTGACATTGATGTCGGCCATAATCATCTGCACGCCTCTATATGCACACCCCGCGGAAATGGTCGAACTGAAGTGGAATGAGGCTGTCTCTGTACTGGATGTATCGATCCTCCATCCGGTCAAAAACACTGCTAATCACTATATAAGCAAGATCGTGGTCTCTGTCGATGGAAAGGCCATAGAGGAAAAGACACTAAAATCCCAAAGCGACTCCAGGACAGAACATGTACAATTTGAGATCAAAGATATGAAAAAGGGATCAAAGATAGAGGTGGAGGCAACCTGCAACGTCTTTGGAAAACTTAAAGAGAGCGTGGTGCTCTAGCCACGAAGCATTAATAAAAAAGGCAAAGGAGCCGCCTGACCAGGCGGCTCCTTTGCTGTGGATTTATTGATGCTCTTATTTTACGTTAACGGTGAACATTTCTCCGGGACGGCCTATGCAGACGACATAACTGCCTTCAGGCGCATAGACTTCACCCTCGTCTGTGATGCTGTCAAAGAGCGCCAGGCCCTCGGCTTCTTCAGCCAGAACCATTATCCTGCCCTTTTCGGGTTTTTCAAATGAAAGTATGGAACCTGAACCTGTCCTGTACCATTCATTATATCCCTTTTCACCTATCATCACCGCGTTTTGCCCGCTCCTTAGGACCCTCGTTTTCCCGGCATCGGAAAAAAGGAATATCCCGGATCTGATCCACAGGATCCCGTCGTTTTCGTACATCTCAAGCTCGAACTGATCCCGGAACAGAGGCGCGGCATATGTGGCACTGTGTTCATCCTCAACCCTCAAAGGACTCATAAATGTAAGGTATCCCGGGAGCTCTCTGTACGTATCTGAAGATAATATGGCGGTCTCTCTGTACAGCTGGATCGATGGCGTCATATTCCTGATAAGCCAGACTTTGCTTTTAATATCCGCAATAAGCTTCTTTGAGTTTTTCTCTTCGGGTACTTTCTGGAACATCAGATTGTCTATCCCGTAAAAGGGATCTTTCTCTGCAATAAAGCAGGGCATATTCCCATTCTTTATAAAATAGCCCCGCAGATCTTTTTCAAAGGAGCTGAAAGAACCTCCGTTGTAGACAAAGGAGATCAGTACAGATCCGCCATCTCCGGCAGGCACTTTATCCCCTTCAGGCATCAGCCGTATTATGTCCATTTTTTTTCTCTCTTTGTCAAACCTGATCCTTACGAAGGATCCGCCGTTTGCGTAGATGCCTTCGAAGGCAGCAAGGTCGGCAGGGATGATCTTGGGATCAGCGGGCTTTTCCTTTTTCCTTTCGGAAGGAACCGGAAGCCCTTTGTCCTTCATAAGCGCATTCAGCATGGCTCTTGTAACGGCTTCCCCGTTCATCCTTCCCGATATGCTTGCTGCAACGACAAGCCTCTTTTCAGGTATTACCTGCAGGCCGGTCGAGTACGCGCCAGTACCCCCGCCTTTTGAATATACCCTCATGCCGTTTGCCTCGTATGCCGGAAGAGAAGAGTAGTCCCAGCCGAACGAGTCCATTATGACCGGACCCCGCATCCCTGCTGAAAAGGGAGTCGGCTGACTTTTAAGTATCTCTTCGACCGAACTCTGTGATAGTATTTTTTTGCCTCCCGGGCAGAAGCTGTCAGCAAACCTGCAAAGATCTTCTGCGGTTGATGAAAGACCTCCCGCGGCGTGCACCAGGATCACTTCGGGAGGATACTTCTTTCCGGTCTCGGGATCATAAAAATGCGATATGTTCCCTCCCGTTTCCCCTATGCTTGTATCCGTATCCTTCATGCCAAGTGGCCTGAAGACTCTCTCTCTGAGGAAATCAATAAATTTCTCCCCCGATACCCTTTCGACTATCATCTCTGCCAGGGTGAATCCGTCATTGCAGTAGATCCCGACGGCGCCAGGGTCATGCTTCAGGTTCGATCCCTTCATTCTCTGAAGAAACTCCTTGTGGGGGTCCCCTTCCGGCTCATATCCAAAGAGGAAAGTCGAACCCGGCAGCCCTGAAGAGTGATTGAAAAGCATCCTTACGGTGATGTCCCTGTATCTCTGATCCTTCATCTCAAATTCGGGTATGTATTTCACGACAGGTTCGTCGAGGGAGACTTTGCCGTCGTCTGCCAGAAGAAGGATCGCTGTTGCAACGAACATCTTGCTTGTTGAGCCTATGTTGAACCTGGTCGATCTGTCTACACTTTTGCCGGTCTTCCTCTCGGCGGCTCCGAAGCCTTCCGAATATACTATTTTGCCTCCGTCCATTACCGCAACAGTTGCGGAACTGCCTTTCCCTGATGTTATAACGTTCCAGACTGCTTCGCGCGCGGCCTCCTTTGTGTTCCTGTAGGAAGCCGCCGCCTCAGCAAATGACCCTGCGGCTGCGATCAGAAGGCAAAAAACAAGTACATTGACAATGGCCTTTTTAAATTTTGACATCTTACCCTCTCCCCGGAGAAAAAATATGAGATATTGTCCGCCATAATTTGTTTTTTCAGATTTTATGCGGGATCTCTTTGATTTATACATCAATTTAGTTAATTAGCAAGCATCAGATAATTAAATTTTAATATTTTTTCGTTTAAATTTTATCACTTCTTGCTTCTCATTCTTTACTGATTTGATATGATAGCCCGAGTACTATAGATCAATTATGCAATTGCCTGACCATCTGTATTTAGTATGCTGAAGCCAGAACACAGGAGGGATTTTTGTGTTGGATATCAAACAGGTTCTAATTATTATAGCAGCGGCTCTCGTAAGCTTTGCCATTTTATTTCCCTCTGCATCCTCTGCGTGTACCTCGATATGTCTTATTGCAGACGACGGAACCGCCGTATGCGGAAGGACAATGGAATGGGGTACATTCGACTTAAATTCCAGGGTCGCTATAGTACCCCGCGGACATGAATTTTCTTCAGAGACGCCTGACGGCAAAAAGGGGCTCACTTGGAAGACCCGTTACGGGGCTGTGGCGCTGGACATGATAGGGAAGAACTGCTTTGCGGACGGACTGAATGAAAAGGGGCTTGCCGTAAACTATCTTTATCTCCCGGGAATTTCTGAGTATCAGTCCTATGACCCGTCCAAAGCAGAGATATCCATGGGACCCGCACTTATGGCGACCTATGTCCTGACACAGTTCGCCACATCCGATGAAGTAAAAAAGGGTATGGGCAGAGTCCGTGTTGTTGCGATCCCTGAGCCTGCCCTCGGCGGCGCGCCTGCCCCTATGCACCTCATGGTGACAGACAAAAGCGGAAAGGTAATAGTTATAGAATATCTTGAAGGTGAACTGAAGATCCGCGACAACCCTGTGAGAGTACTCACAAATGCTCCCAGCTTCGACTGGCACCTGACCAATCTGAGCAACTACGTAAATCTTTCAGTGGTCCCCTATCCTCCAAAAAAAATAGGAGACCTGACCGTTGAGCCCTCGGGAGGAGGCAGCGGACTCCTTGGCATTCCGGGAGACATAACCCCCCCTTCACGTTTTGTAAGGGCTGTTGCCCAGACGATGCTCGCGCGAAAAACACCGGACGGGCCTGAAACTATATATGAGATATTCCGTATTATGGACAACTTCAACCATCCCCTCTCTACAGGTGAAGGAACTGTTACAGAACTTCAGAAACAGGACGGGATGCGCAGCTCCACTATCTGGACAAGCGCTATAGACACAGGAAGCCTGGTCTACTATTATCATACTCAGCACAACAGGAAGGTCAGGATGATAGACCTGAAAAGGATAGACTTTACACAGTCAAAAGCAGGCATAAGGCATCTGCCGCTTGACCGGGTGAAGGAGCAGGAGATAGAGGACGTCACGCCATAGTCCACAACGGAGGCAGTATTGCACATGTCAACATCAGAGGAGTTCATGTTCTACCTGGCAGATCAGCTGAGTGGCGCAGGCGAGATAACTTACAGGAAGATGTTTGGTGAGTATGTACTCTATTGCGACTCGAAGGTCATCGGCCTCGTCTGTGATGGTCAGTTTTTTCTTAAAAAAACAGATGCCGGACGTAAATTACTTAAAGAAGTGTGTGAAGCGCCGGCATACGCGGGCGCAAAACTCTCATTTCTGATAACATCGACTGACGACAGGGAGCATATGATAAAACTTGTCAGAGCGACCTGGAGTGAACTGCCCTTCCCAAAACCTAAAAAATACAAAAAAGAGCCGGCGGATCCTGAGTACGTATGCTACTGTTCAAAGGTGACGGAAAAAATGATAGCCGAAGCCGTAAGAGACGGAGCAGACTCTCCCGAAAAGGTGATCACGGTTACCGGAGCAATGAGAAACCCGGACTGTAAAGTCAAAAACCCTAAGGGTTCCTGATGTTACGAGGACATAGTCCGGGTGTTCGGGAAACACTTTGAAAAATACAGAAACCACAATAAAGCAGGAAAAAAGGAGTGATCCTGATGAGAGTAATAGCACTGAACGGAAGTCCCCGCAAGGATGGAAACACAGCTGCCGCGCTGAAGATAATGGCGGAGGAACTGGAAAAGGAGGGGATAGCTGTCGAAACTGTAAATATCGGACATCTGACGATCCAGGGCTGCACAGCATGCGGCTATTGCGCAACTTCAGAAAACAACGAATGTGTTTTTAAAGATGACCCTGTCAACGAGACGGCCTCAAAGATTCGCGAGGCGGATGGGTTCATACTTGCCTCCCCCACTTATTACGCGGGTATAGCGGGTACTATGAAATCATTCCTCGACAGGCTCTTCTATTCAAGTTCCAGGCACTTTAAGTACAAGACCGCAGCCGCTGTGACGGCCGTAAGGCGAACGGGCGGGACAGATACGCTCCATCAGCTGAAAAACTACCTTGACCTCGCGCAGACCGTGACTCCCCCGTCCCAGTACTGGACAGTCGTCTACGGTAGAGCTGAGGGGGAAATGACACAAGACAGTGAAGGCGTACAGACGATCAGGAGAAATGCAAGGGCCATGGCATGGCTGATCAAGGTGATCGCCGAGGGTAAGAAGACAGTCCCACTGCCTCCTGATGAAAAAAGAATCTTCACGAGCTTCATACGCTGATCCCAAACTGCGGGAGCAGAAAGCCGGGGATAAAATGCAAAACAACTATTATGCGAAGAGCCTTAACGCCCAAAAGCTATGGCAGGTCTATGACACCGAGATACCGAGGATATCACGGTACCTTGAACGGGAGACGGCCTTTGTTCGTGAGCGCCTGAAAAAAACTGACACAGTTCTTGAGCTTGCGGCCGGTTACGGTCGTATCATGAAAGAGCTGGCTCCCTTTGTGCGGAGTATTACAGGGATCGAGATATCAGACGACAACGTGCATTTCGGAGAGCAATATCTCAAAAACATACCAAATACTTCATTACTGACAATGGATGTACATGATATAGACTGCAGCAACTCATTCGACGCCGTGCTCTGCCTGCAGAACGGCCTTTCCGCAGTAAAAGCCGAAGTCCCTGAAATCTTGGCCGCAAAAGTAATGAAAGCCCTGAAAAATGGGGGCAAAGCCTATTTCAGCACATATCACCCAAAATTCTGGGAACATAGATTGGCTTGGTTTCAGGAACAGGCAAAAAAAGGGCTGATCGGAGAGATTGACATGGAAAAGACAAAAAATGGGGTCATTATCTGCAAAGACGGCTTCCGTGCCACCACACACTCCATAACTGACTTTGAAAAGATCGGGCGTTCCACGGGCTGTCGCTGGCAGATAGCTGAAGTCGATGACTCAAGCATATTCCTTGTCATTGAGAAACAGGACTGAAAAAATTATAAGATGGCTTCGGTCTCAAACCAAAGTTATTTTTTGCGTTAATACCGGAGAAAATTATTACACTCAACACAGAGTGAACAGGCTGTGATCTGTCATGGTCTTTTGTAATTCCAGACGTTTGCGTCTTTCAGAGGCTGCGGGTTTCCTGTTATGACGATCCTGTCGTCTGAAAAATCTATCCTTGTTATCCTGACCGGAAACGGGATCCTTTCCCTTTCGATGAGCGGATTTATGCGTTCAAGAAGCTGTGATGTCAGGTACTCAGGCTGTTTCACTCCTGCAACTAAGAGGGTAGTATCAGTAAGACAGAGGCCCCTCTCGTCAAATGCCAGTTTTGAAAGGACTTCCATCCTTATATTGAATGTGAACAGAAATGTGGCAACGTAAGATCCGGAGACCCTTATGCCGTTCTTGGAAAAGTCACATTCGAGGTTTTTAAATCCTTTTATATCTTCGATCTCCTTGCTTGTGTACTCGGTAAAATCTTTTTCGAGGAGGACAACTTCACCTCTTGAATAGTGGATGAGGTCTGCGAGCTTGTATTTATGGTCTTCGTCGTCTTCCTTAATATTGTTGGGGGGTTCTTTCATCATTGCATAGAGAGAGACGCTCTCGATCCTTACCCCTTTGATAACTATCCCGGTCGCCTTTGCGTACAGGAAGCTCCCACCCCCTGTAGCCTGGACAGTGAGTTTTTCAGGGTCAAACTCTTTTACAAGAAGCTTGCCTACCTTTTCCTCTATGCGTTCCTGAGCGTCTGATATGTGGGGACCAACGAAAATAGCTGCAGCAAGAAAGGCGAAAAACAAAAAAAGATGAAAAAAGCGCACTCTCATCGTGACGTAAAAAAAGCACATTCCCAATATCAGTCCTCTCTGAGGTGGATATCCTTGAATATTCTATCATTAAGATGAATACCCCAAATAGTATTCTATGCAAAAACCATTTCGTAATATTCCTTGACATCTGACAATGCTATTTCACCGATGTAAATAGATATCGGAAAGATTAAAATATAATGCATGCTAAGGTCATGAATGGAGGACAGAATAATGCACAAGGTCAGGTCGCGGATCATTAAGAGTCTTATTTTAACGCTGGCTTCACTTATCATCCTGGGAGTCCCCTCACTCTCGTACTCAGACATCAAACAGGGCGGATCCCTGCTGGGTCTCTACGTTTCAGGCCGTGAAAGGCTTATGGTGAGGGAGAACAGGGGCATCCTGGAGGTACTCTGCGACACTGAGAATGAAGAGGAAAAAATGTTTGGAACCTATGCAAGTTTTCCGCTCATCCACACCGGAGGGAACAAATATCTTCTTTTATGCCGCAGCCCTTTGAAAAATGAACGCCTTAAGGCCGACTTCACTGCAGATGCGCGGGGAGAAGGTTCAGTCCTGACAGTTGGGGGCAAGAAATTCAAAAGAAAGTTCTTCGACGCCGAAATGGGAACGACTTTCAAAATAAAACCGCTTATGGCGGAAGATGAACTGAGAAAACGGGCACTTGCAGCCGCGCCTCCGACAGAGCAGGGCCAATTCATTAAACCTGACCTTGTAGAGATAATAAAATTAGATCCGACCATCAGGCTGGACATTCGTTATGCAACTTCGAACAACTTCATGGGGATCAGGCTCTACGACCAACCCAGGGCATTCCTTCAGAGAGAAGCCGCCGCCGCTTTGGTCAGGATCAGCGGCAAGCTTTCGGCATATGGCTTCGGACTTATCGTCTACGACGCATACCGTCCCTGGTACGTCACTAAGATGTTCTACGACGCTACCCCTGACCATCAGAAGGATTTCGTTGCTAACCCATCGCAGGGATCGAGACATAACCGCGGCGGCGCTGTCGATGTAGGACTCTACGACCTGAAGACCGGTAAAACTCTGGATATGGGGAGCGGATATGACGAGTTCTCCATCCGTGCATATCCCGACTACCCCGGCGGGACCTCGGAACAGCGGGAACTGAGGGAGAGGCTTCGCATCGTAATGGAAGGAGATGGATTCAAAATATTTCACAACGAATGGTGGCATTTCGACTACAGGGAATGGAAGAAATATCCGATAATGAACCTCCGGTTTGATGAGATATGAGCTGTTTCAATGGAGCAAAAGGCAGGGAGGGATAAAAATGTTTGATTTTATTGACAGAATGGTAAGGGCAGCGAACAGGTACACTTTCTGGGACTACTTTTTTCTTAAGACGACGGTCCTCTTTTTCGGCATATTAATAGGGACATACTTCTCCAGTTTCTTCATCGGCCACACGCTCTTCCTGTGGGCGGCCTTTCTTGTCACATATGTCTACATCATATACAGGACTTTCGTAAAACACATGAAGTAGCCTTTTGTGCTTATCGGCTTACTATAGGCTCAAAATGGGCCTCCCTCGCCGGGAGGCCCATTTTGTCATTCTTCTATGCCTGCGTACTCTTTGGCCTTTTCCAGCGCCTTGAGTATCTGCTTCTCATATTTGGGAGGGACATCAAAGCTTTTTAGCTTTTCCATGTTAAAAATCTGTGTCTGATCCATCGATCCGGAAAACCTGCCGCCGCCCCCGCCTTTAGATCTTTTTCTGATCTTTTCAAGCTCCGAATTGAGGGCCCTCATTACTTCTTTGGACATAGTCCTTGACGGATGTTTTGAATCCTTGCACAGTTCCCTGATCTCTTCATCGATCCTTTTCGCTTCGTCGTACAGCATTATTATTCTCCTGTTCTCAACAGGGAAAAGCCGATAGTAAAAAATACGGCCAGCCCCAAAATTTCCTTTTTATTTTTTCTTGTCTCTTATAATAACTCACAACATGCAATAATTCATTGCCCGCTTTTTAGGATACCATATTTCTCTGACTTTGACATTTTTATATGGCCTGACCAACAAAAATAAAAAGTGGGAGGCATAACATCGGGCCTCCCACATATTTTTAGACTCCTCCCATTCAATTCCGGAAGGGTTGCTCTCTTCCTGATATGAGCATTAAAGCTGGATCTC
The DNA here is from genome assembly GCA_025943965.1 of Synergistaceae bacterium DZ-S4. Taxonomy (NCBI): domain Bacteria; kingdom Thermotogati; phylum Synergistota; class Synergistia; order Synergistales; family Synergistaceae; genus Caenicola; species Caenicola nitritireducens. The sequence goes on along the minus strand of JAPCWD010000010.1, from coordinate 31,932 downwards.
TAACTTTTTCTCCGTGCCCTTTCGTGATATGGAAAGAGTTATCATTGCCCCTGACCTCTGTCTCTCGGAAATGTAATTGTCGAACCATGCGGGATCAAAGTTTCTGGTCTCGTAGACATCCACCGAGAGCAGCACATCGCCGGGCCTGATCCCTGCGTAGTATGCTGCCGTACCCTTCGCGACTTCCCCTATGACCAGATGGCCTGAAGAACTTCGGGCAGACCTGTCAAATCCGAACCCGGCTGACCGCAGTGTTCCGTCCTGTTGTTGCATAGCCATGGAGGCATTGGTGTAATTAGGGAGCGCAGGTACCTTGTTGCGGATCCCCTCGGAAGGCTGCGTAGGCGCCGGCCGATCCACGGCCCTTGTGTAGTAATCGTTCTCTTCGGCAGAGATCGAATAGTCAGGCACCGATATCCTGACATATACCTTCCTGTTCTCAGGCAGGAAGGTATATGTGATCTGGCTGCTGTCATAGAAACCGGTCACCTTAAGAACCTGCAGCCCGGCAGATGCATCAAGGAACGTTCTTCTGCCTTCACCTTCCCATGCACCGGCCAGAAGTGCGGCGGCCTGCTCGGAACCATGTTCTGATGCCATCTTCGCAGCCCGGCTTGCCTCAGCCCTCGCCTTCTCGCCGGCCCTGGACCTGATCAAGCCGATCTCCCTTTCACGGTCATAGCTGTTGGAATAGGAGTAACTCTCCCTGTCCGTGCCGGGGTAAGTGCCGGTGACAGGCGGCGAATACTGCGGAGTCCTGTTCATATTCGAGATCAGGCTGCCAATGAGCAATCCTACCCCTATGCTGATCCATATGTCATTGTTGCTGTAGTATCTGTAACTCCTGTATCCGGGATAGTGATAATACCCGGGCCTGTAGTAAGGTCTGTGATAGGGCCTGTAGATCGGCCTTGGCGGGGGGCCGGGAAAATGTCCCGGTCTTGGACCCGGATGAGGGGCAGCCTGTGCGGCCGGAACAGCAGACAGACAAACCAACAATGCGATCGAAACTATTTTTGATCTCATCAACAAACACTCCTTTGCATCACTGCCCTGGCATGTATCGGACTTATAGTACGGACATGCCGTTGATCAAAAGGATCCCATCCTATGCCAATATTTTATGACAGAAATGTGTGAATTTTGTGATGATTTTTTGAAATTATCCGAACTAAAGCTATTTTCTCATGCTATTTAAAAAGGGGGTGGGAGTTTAATAAAAATATTTTTCGGTTTTTAACTACAGCAAACTATTATTACTTTTGGTATTATAAACATTTGATGTCAACTATTTTTTATAGTGTCAACAAGATAATCATAATGTTGCAGGTCGTATTATAAAGTGCCTTTATAATATTATGCGTCAATTACTGTTGACGTAGTTCCTCCGTTGATGTAGTTTAAAGTTTGTGCTATTCACAGAATATTTGAGGGGGATCCTTTTTGATGGATCTAGAAAAAAAAATTCCAGATCAAGAAAACGCTTTTGTACGTTCCGTCTACGACTCAATGTTCAATTTCACACAGGATGCCATAGCCATCCTCGACACAGAAATGCATATCATAAGATCAAACAAACCCTTCATAGAGATCGCAAAAGACTATTCATCCTCAACAGATATTGGAAATATTTTTGACCTTATCCGTGACGAGGATTACAGAAAAAGTTTTTTGTCTGTCCTAGAAGACAATATCTTGATGAAGGAGATCACGCTTGACTCTTTGCAGGGGAAAGGCTTCTGCATCCTCCAGACAAAACTGGGGCCGGTCAAGGACAACGGGAAAATAATCGGTGTATATGCCATTTTCGTTGACATAACAGATTTCAGGAATAGGGAAGACGAACTTAACAGGCGCTTCAATATGATTTGCCGACTGGTCGAAAACGCAAGCCTGGGGATCGTGATCATCGATCAGCACCACAAAGTTCTGGAGGCGAACGGGCGTTTTTGCGAAATGCTGGGCTACTCCCGTGAAGAGATTTCGAAGCTCCACACTTGGGATTGGGAGTTCCTAATGGACAAGAGAAACATAGAAATGGAATTCTGCGACCTTTCGGAGGTGCATTCGTCATTTGACACGATCCACAGAAGAAAGGACGGGACCACCTATCACGTGACGGTCTCAGCTTCAGGCTTTGACGTCTTCGGTGACGGAAACGACGTAATAATGTGCATATGCCGTGACATCAGCGAGAAAAAAGAAATGGAAGAAAAGCTGAGGCTGAGCGAGAAAAAATTAAGAACATACCTTGAGAATTCCGCGGACATGATCCTCACCGTAGACGGCAACGGAGAGACAACATACATCTCGCCCAACTGCGAAAAGATCTGCGGTTTCACGGCGGATGACTTTATCGGGAAAAAAACGTCAGATTTCTTTTTGTCCAAAGATACCGCAAAAGCAATAACAACAGATCCATTCATGACCTCGCTTTCTGACGACACAAGCACATACGGGACTTTCAGAATGGAGCACCGTGACGGAACTGAACACTGGTACGGTGTGACCATATCAAAGATCTCAGACGAAAACCGCAGGGCTTTTCTTATATGCAATGCAAGAAACATAGACAAGAGGATAGAAAACGAAATGAAGCTTAAGCAGCTAAGCCTATATGATCATCTTACCGGTGTTCCAAACAAAGCCTTTTTCGACGCCACTCTGAAAAGGGCCCAGAATGAAGGACAGAGGCCGGTTTCTGTCCTTGTGTGCGACATGGACTGTCTGAAGACGATCAATGACAGATACGGACACGCGAAGGGAGATGAAGCCCTTAAGACAGCTGCGGAACTGATCAGGTCTTCCCTCAGAAAAGCTGATTTCATCGCGAGAGTAGGCGGCGACGAGTTTGTGGTGATACTTCCCGGAGCAGGCGAGGACCAGGCTCTCAGAGTAGTGGAAAGGATCCAAAAAACTTTCACAGATCACAACTCTGAGGGCAGTGCCCCTTCAATTTCCATATCTATAGGGCTATCAACGGTAAACGACACCGAAACTTCACTGGAGGATGCGCTCTGCAGGGCAGACATGAATATGTACAGCCGTAAACAGCATAACAAAGCCCTTACTGCAGATTGATCTGCTGTTCACAAACCCATTTTTGTTATATAATTTGATGGTATTTCCAACATCTCACCATGCTGAAATCATTATTGGGTGATCACATTTATGGTTAAATCGGCTGCAGGTCATTTTTGCCTTGACAACAGATCTTTAAATAGATTTTTTTTGGCAGCTTCTCTAATATTCATTATCTTTGCGGCAAACCACATCTACAGCACCTGGAAGCAATACGTTACCAGGGAGCGCAATTATGCCTACATACTGGCAGAATCGACAGGAGCTCTGATATCTTCCGCTCAGATCTCCTCTCTGCTTGGCAGCAAGGGTATAGACCCTCATAATGAAGACTACCTTTTTCTAAAAAACAGCCTGTCAAAAATTGAAGAGACTGTTCCACAGGTATCTTCAGCTTATATCTTTGCCTTAAAAGAGGGCAAACCTGCATACCTGGTCGGTTCATCGGACAGAGAAAGATACTCGAACAAAGATGATTACTATACGCCTGAAATAGCTGACGCTGTAATGCCTTTTTTCAACGGAAAAACCGCGTCCCCCGAGAATTCGACCTTCAGCCACGGAGACATCACAAGCGTATATGCCCCCATAAAAAACGGAAAAGATGGAGAAGTCTCCGCGGTCATAGGATTGGATTATTATACAGAAACTCTGCGGGCAGGGGCGATCAATGGCTTATTCAGCTCGATCATGACAGTGACTGCTCTCTTCATACTTATGTTTGCCGGATACATCATAATTCTGAAAAATTTCAGCATCAGGGATATCGGGGAAAAGCTCGAAGAGAGCGAGATACTGCTTGACAACGTCTTTCAGAGGATACCGGTCGGCATAGCAGCAGGGAACAGGTTCGGAAATTTCTCTGTGGTCAACCCCACATTTGAAAAGATAATCGGATGGCCGAAGGAGCAACTGAAGGATCTTGACTGGAGAAAGATAACACATCCTGATGATCTCCCCCTGAATATTGAAAAATACGAAAAATTCAAAAAAGGAGAGACTGACGAATACTCCCTTGAGAAAAGGATCTTAAAAGCAGACGGCTCGTATGCATGGATCGACCTTGCAGTAGCCTCCCTCGTCGAATCAGCTGGGGAAAACAGGCTGCACATGTGGATAATACAGGATATTAACGATAGGAAGCGTGCAAAAGAGGCTCTTGAGGAAAGCGAGAGGAGCAAGTCGGTGCTTCTCGCGAACATTCCGGGAATGGCTTACAGGTGCCTCTATAGCAGGGATTGGACCATGCTCTTCGTTTCAGACGGATGCTTTGAACTGACAGGCTACAGGCCGGAAGACCTCGTCAGAAACAAGACTCTGCCTTTCAACTGCCTTATCAAAGATGAATATAGGGAAATGCTCTGGCTTGAATGGGAACGTGTACTTGCCGGACATAAGACTTTCAAAAGCGAATACGCCATTACCACCGCTTCAGGAGAGAACAAATGGGTGCTTGAGACGGGGCAGGGAGTCTACGGAAGCGATGGGACCGTGGAAGCGATCGAAGGAATCATTATTGACATAACAAACCTCAAGGAAAAAGAAGAAGAGATCCGCTACATAAATGAACATGACCATCTGACAGGCCTCTACAACAGACAGTATTTCGAGAAAAAACTGTCGGAGATGAAGATGGAGGAAAATCTGCCTCTGTCTGTCCTGGTTGCCGACATAAACGGCCTTCACCTCATAAATGAAGCCTTCGGACAGCATGAGGGAGACCTGATAATTATAAAATCTGCAAGGACCATCAGGAACTGCTGCCGTGATAAAGACATACTTGCGAGGGTAGGCGGTGACGAGTTCGGCATTATTATGCCCCTGACAGACAATGCCGAAGCGCACGAGCTTCTGGACAGCATCAAGAGCGCATGCGTCAGCTTCAATGGTAACAACGGACCCAAGTCTCCGGAGATAAACATCTCAATGGGGTATGCAACGATATCAGATGAACTTGAGCTCGCAGAAGAGGCACTCAAGACAGCCAACGAATATATGAGGAACAGGAAACTCTTCTCTCAGCAAAGCTCATACAGCGACATAATCAACTCAATAATGACTACGGTGTACGAAAAGTCACAGGAGACCGAAAGGCACGCTGAACGCCTTGCCGAACTCTCCACAAGAGTGGGGAGGATGCTCAATCTTATGGAAAAGGACCTCGGCGAGCTGCAGCTGCTTGGGATGCTGCACGACATAGGCAAAATAGGGATAGATGACAAAATACTGAACAAGCCCGGGAAGCTCACCGAAGAGGAATGGGCCATAATGAAGAGGCACCCCGAGATCGGATACAGGATCGCCAGGGCTTCCCACAAACTGGCCAGGATAGCCGACTACATCCTGACGCACCACGAAAGGTGGGACGGTGCCGGATATCCCAAGGGGCTCAAGGGTGAGGACATTCCCCTGCTTTCAAGGATACTTGCAGTCGCAGACGCATACGACGCAATGACGGAGGACAGGGTCTACCGAAAAGCCATGTCCAAGGAACAGGCGGTCAAAGAGATCAGACGAAATGCAGGGACCCAGTTTGACCCCCTGATCGCGAATATTTTTATTGAAACCATACTCGAAGAGGTAAAATAGCTTTTCTTATTCCTTTCCAAGTATTTTTGCAGATGTTGATCTTTTTTCTTCTATTTGACCCGGACTGAACTGATGTGGTATCTGACTGGGGGCACAGCCGTCTCCCAAGGTCTGTGGTATGCAAGGAGAATGTCTGACCTGCCCGGAGCGGCCGCATTGAACTTCCATATTTCATGGCCCGAACGGCCTTTCGCATGACCGCCAACTTCATCTTTTTCCTCCGGCCCTTCCACCATTTTTTCTTTGAAGGCAAGTATACTTTCCCTGCCTTTTCCCAACAGAGTCCATGAGTATCCTGTCGAGGGATTGGAGGGCAGCCTCAGTGAGTATTCATGTCCGGCAGATGTCTTTTCGAATCCGGCTGTCAGGGTCAGCCCTCCCCTTTCGGGGCAGCGCAGCCCCTCTGCGCGGACTGTCTGAGAATCCGGCATTGTAAGGCGTATCGCAAAAGAGCTCCCTGGAATGATGCCTGAAACAATAAATTTGCCGTCACGTCCAGAAACAGCCCGTTTCAAAACTTTCCCGTCCCAGATATTTACTTTTACACCAGAGGCCGAAGAACCGTTAAGGCCTGAAACAAAACCTTCAATTCTGCCATCCGGGGTCTCTGCTCCTACAGCGGAAAAACCGGTGAAAATAACAAGCAATAATGAAAGTATAAACGTGCATGATGTTTTCATGACAGATACTCCCCCTTCTTAAATATGTACCGATGTGTAACAGGCTTCATAGACATGATTATATTAACACCATTGAAGGTCACATCTCCGATATTACATAGAGAGCAACAGGCAATTAAAGCAAAAATATAAAACCCGTCAAATATATTAATTGGTAGGTTAATATGAGGAATTCTCATGTATGCAGTCTGCTAAAATTCATGGGAAAAGGAGAAGTGAAAATCGGCCGGGAAGGCCCTTTGGAAGACCACTAAGGCCTGCAATGCGTGTCTGTTCGGTTAAAACCAAATTATAAATGTGCGGTATCTGGTCTCCCCTGCTGTCCGGTATCGCCGGCTGTGTACAGTTTAAATGCCAGTTCCCGGATCTCCCTTACCGAATCCTGATAAGTACGGGGGAATTTGCCTTTTGAAGTGTCGCATTTCTCAACTGTTCTGATCCAGTCTTTCGGGAACATGTTATACCCGAAATATGCTCCGGCAAGGGCACCGGTTATGGCACAATTTGTATCCGTGTCGCCGCCCATATATGCCGTTTCGCATATTGCTTGTTCCGGTGTTTCGCTGTGCATAAGCCTGTAAACCGCATTCTGCAGTGAAAGGATCACCCACCCGCTTTTACCCGGTATGTCCTCAGGCTCCCTTTCCTTTGCGTCAACGAGCGATCCTGTAAGGACGTTGTCCCCTAGTGTATCCGCTGTCCGGCAGATACTGCCGTATATTTCATCCCTTTCAGACCCCAGGATCGCAAGTGCCAGTGCCTGGACAAAGACTATGTTTGCCGCGGTGCAGGTGCTGTTGGGGTGTGTAAGTCCGGCATCAAGGGCTGAATCTGCAAAAAGTTCTGTGAGGTCAGGCTCTTGGTTATCTTTGATCCTTCCTGCGTGATAGACAGCCAGGGGGCTGATCCTCATCAAAGCTCCGTTTGCCTGGCTCGTTTCGCTCGGCGTACTGTATCCTCCCAGAGCCCTGAAGGTAGTCATGCCTATGTCGAAGGGTTTTGAATCAAACCATTGTCTGTAATGTTTTAACGCTGTCTCTCTTTCGTACCGCCCAGTCTCAATGATGCTGTCCGCCAGTGCCACAGCCATTTCGGAGTCATCCGTTATCTGTCCCCCGACAGTAGGCCAGGTGTAGCTTTCGCCCATTATTCTGTATCCAGGACCTACTATCTGAAGGATGTTGTAGGATGTCTTGAATTCAAACTGAGCACCAAAAGCGTCCCCGCAGAAATGCCCTGCCAGACAGCCCGCGGCCCTGTTTAGTCTGCTCTCCCTTGTCGTACCTCTGGCCATTTCAGCCATTATCATCCTTTCTCCCCCTTTATGCAGAGGATCCTCTGCCCCTTTTATCGGTCAACATAGACGGTCATCGTTCCGAGCGGTCATCCTAATAAATTATCTTTCCGTTATCCTGTAATATATCGCTCACAACAAGGTCTCACAAAGTAGCTCCGGAGCTGGTCCATGCAGGGAACAGGTCTTGAATTACATTGTTTCTGTCAGGACACAGGTTCTTTTATTATTGTTGCCGGTGCATAGGTAAAGGTAAGGAAATACGGGCAAAATTGAGATAGGGATCCCATTAACATTCCATCCTATATTGTATACCATTTCAACTTAAAGTAAAGGATACCGATTTGGGACCAAGTATTTTAGAATGACTTCCTATAGAGGAGAATACAAAAACCCGGCCTTTCAGCCGGGTAATATTCGTTTGGTGGCGCTGACTGGATTCGAACCGGTGACCTGTCGGGTATGAACCGAATGCTCTAGCCAACTGAGCTACAGCGCCAAAATTGGTTGCGGGGGCAGGATTTGAACCTGCGACCTTCGGGTTATGAGCCCGACGAGCTTCCGTACTGCTCCACCCCGCGATTTTCAGTTGTTGCGTTAATGGTGCCGAGAGCGGGATTCGAACCCGCACGAACTTGCGTTCGCAGGATTTTAAGTCCCGTGCGTCTACCATTCCGCCATCCCGGCAAACAGGAAGTATTATACCAACAAATGCTCATCCGTCAAGACTTTTTGAGAACTGACACCAATTTTTTGAGTAACATTTGTCGCAGTCCGGTTTTCTCGCCGAACAGATGCCCCTGCCATGCTCGATCATGTTTAGATGAGCTCCTCTAAAGCGTTCCCTGGGGAGCGTACTCTCAAGATATTCCTGTATCTTGTCCGGAGCCATCTTTTCCGGTGCCCACCCCAGCCTTCGGCTTATCCTTGCCACATGAGTGTCTACGGGAAAGGCAGGGACGCCAAGATCGAATACCAGGACACATGCCGCTGTCTTGACGCCAACTCCGGGGAGCGATACAAGAAATTCCCTTGCTTTGGCCGCATCCCAGTTTTTTAGCTCGCCGATCGAATAACTCCCGAATTTATCCCTGAGTATCGCAAGGATCTGCTTCATCCTCGCTGCTTTAGTATCCCCCAGACCGGCTACCCTGATGAGATCGACTATACGTTCGGCGGGGGCCTCTGCGGCCATTTCCCACCGTGGATATTCGGCTTTGAGTTTTTCAAAAGCCTTGTCCCGGTTCCTGTCGTTTGTATTCTGGGAGAGCAGTGTCAGCATTAGTCCGTCAAGCGGGTCATCGTGCTTCAGCTCCGGAGAAGGCCTTCCCTCATTGCCCCAGTGCCTTTCAAAGGCATCGAGGATCTCCCTGGCATGGTGAGGTCTCTTCACTTACCGGGCTCCTCAAATATTTTGCCCTTCTTCTTACCTTTTGATTTTTTCTTATCTTCAGGAGGATCGACCTTGTCCTGCATCTTCTTCTTGTGTCTAAAGGAACGCTCGATCCAGGCTTCCAGGCATGCCTTTACCCTTCCGTGTATGCTCTCCTCAGGATATTCGCCCTTTTCATCAGGAACTCCGGCACTGACGTCTGTCAGTATCTCTATGCCCTCATCTATGGTCCTGACGCTCCATATATGGAATTTACCCTTCCTGACGGCTTCAAGGACCTCGTGGCTGAGCATGAGGTGTTGTTCGTTCTGGTGCGGGATCATGACCCCCTGTTCGCCTGTCAGACCTGAAACTTTGCAGTAGCTGAAGAACCCCTCTATCTTTTCGTTTACGCCGCCTATGGGCTGTATGTTGCCGAACTGGTCGACAGATCCGGTTACTGCGATGCTCTGCTTCAGCGGTATTCCGGAGAGCGCAGAAAGCATGCAGTAAAGTTCTGTAGAGGATGCGCTGTCTCCCTCAACTCCCCCGTAAGTCTGTTCAAAGGCGATCCGTGCCGTCATCGAAAGCGGGAAATGCTGCGCGTATTTGCGGCCGAGATAGCTTGAGAGGATGAGAAGGCCCTTGTTGTGTATGGGGCCGGTCATGTTTACCTCACGCTCTATGTTGACTATTCCCTCCTGACCCATGTATACGTTTGCGGTTATCCTGACAGGGGAACCGAAGCTGTGGTCCACGAGTTGGGCGACTGTAAGGCCGTTTATCTGTCCGACGGCTGATCCTGCAGTATCTATCCTGATAACACCGTCACTGAAGCCTTCGCGGATCTTCTCCTCAAGAAGGTTGGAGCGGAATGTCTTTTCATCGATCGCCTTTATCACATGAGTCAGGCCTACCTGTTTTTTGGCTTCCATCCTCGCCCAGGCCGTAGCTTCAACAAGAATTTCGGCGATCTTGTTAAACTGTGTACAGATCTTGTTTTGATTTTCGACCAGCCGGGACGCCCATTCAATGACCTCCCCCACTGCCTGGACAGTAAAATTCAGCTTGCCTTCGTGTTCGACAAACCCTGCAATGAAACGGGCGACCTGCATTTCGGATTCCTGCGTCCTCGGCATGTCTGTATCGAAGTCAGCCTTTATCTTGAATATCTTCTGAAACTCGGGATCATAGATATTCAGCAGGTAGTAGAGGTACGGCGTGCCTACGACAACTACCTTCATGTCGATCGGGATAGCTTCCGGCCTGAGCGATGAAACAGGTATATACCCCAGCTGCTCTCCGAGGTTTTCGATCAGGAGTTCCCTGCAGCGAAGCACCCTTTTCAATGCGTCCCATGACATGAACTGCCTCAGGAGCTCTTCCGCCTCCAGCAGGAGAAAACCTCCGTTGGCCCTGTGCATGGCTCCCGGAGTTATCCTTCTGAAATCGGTATAAAGGTTTCCCTGGCGGCTTTCGTACTCTACCTTTCCGACCAGGTTGTAATAGACAGGATTTGTTTCCCTTATTACAGGAGCACCCTCGTTCGGATTGTTTGAGACAAATGAATTTACCTCGTAACGGCTGAAGTCCACGTCCGCTGCTTCGTCGCGGGCTGCCGCGAGAAAGGCGTTGAAGTTTGCGACAATGTCTTCCGTGAAGTCGTCGAACCATTCCTCAAGCTTTTTGTTCGGGGCATATTTCGCCCTGAGTTCAGAGAGGATGGGGCCTATCGCATTTCTGCATATCTGACCTTCGAGTTCTTTGATCTTCTCTTTGAGGTCCTTCTCTCTCTCCCTGATGGACCTCAGTGTCTCGAGCGTCTTCTGGGATATCTCCTCTGAGGCTTTCTGGAGCTTTTCCTGCTCTTCTTCCGAGAGGTTTTCAAACTCTTCCTGCTGCATCTCCCTCAAAACGGGTTCGGTATTTTTCGCCTCAGCCTTTTCTGCCTGCTCAGCCTCGTTTTCCGCCTTGACTGACTTTTCATCGGCATCTATTACGGGAGGCGCAAATATCATGGGCAGGTTAACAAAGCCCTGAGGGGTGCGCTTTATCGCGAAGCGCTTCTCCTCCGCCCATTTGCGGAGTTCTTCCATATACTTGTTGACCTCTTCCTGGAATGACTTAACCAGTTGGGCCTTGTTGTCTTCAAATTCATTGTTGTCAAATGCCTTTGCCAGGACAGACTTAAGATCCTCGACCGCATTCTCGGCATCCTTTGAAAGTTCCTTGCCTTTACCGGCAGGAAGCCTTACGGCAAGCGGAGTTCCGGGCTCGTCAAAGTTATATACATAGACCCAGTCGTCAGGTGCGGGCATTGTCGACGCGCAGCGGGTAAGCTCCTGCATAGCGTATGTGGTCCTTCCGCTCCCGGGCTCCCCGACCATGAAGATGTTATAGCCCTTGCTCTGTACGGACAGGCCAAAACTTACAGCATGGACAGCCCTTTCCTGTCCTACCAGTGCCTCCAGCTTCGGAAGGGATTTGGTCGTCCTGAAACCCAGTGACCCGATATCGGCAGTCCGTCTCAATTTTGCAACAGGGAGTTTTTTATCTTTAATAAGGGACATGCTGCAGCCTCCTCGAAAAATACAAAATCTGCATAGCTTGGGTTCAAAATACCAGTCAACAATAGACGAAATCATGTGTTTTAGGCAAGAGGCAATTTACATAAATTACAAAGAAAAAGAAATATCGAAAAGAGCAGGTCGAATTTTAAGAGGAGACAACTGGCGTCGGTTTTCAAGTTAAAGCAGCAGTTTTTGATTCTCAACAGAAAGCTTATCTTTAACTTTCAAAAACGATTTAAAAAGGAAGACAACGAGTCTCCTCGCTGTCTTCCTTCAATAGTTTATTTCCTTATTAATAAAGAAATATGCTGGCTAGCCTAAGCTAGATCTTCTCGACGTCAGAAGCCTGAGGCCCTTTGCTGCCCTGTGTGATCTCGAAGGATACCTTCTGACCTTCATCAAGGGTTTTGAATCCGTCGCCCTGGATGGCGCTGAAATGTACAAAGACATCGTTGCCTTCATCTGTGGTGATAAAACCATAACCCTTAGTTGCGTTGAACCATTTTACTGTACCGTTGCTTTTCAATGTGTTGCCTCCCAACAGGAAATATTGTAATCGGAACTTATCCGACCCTGCAACTTTAAACTTATCCGAGCCACTTGTCAAGCACATTTGACTAAATATTTTCCACATACAGCCAATTTTGCTGAAATATCAGAGATTATTTTGAACCTTGTGTACATTCTTAGAAATCAAAAGATTATAAGAAATTATTACAGTAATACGGCTAAAATTGATAATATTTGTATGTAACCCGCCGCAGATTCCTCAAAGGAGGATTGTTTGATTTTGTTTGACCTATATAATATTAGAGATTGGTCAACAATAGTTAATTAATTTGGACATTGGAGGAATTGCAATGAATATGAATAAACTTACACAGAAATCACAGGAAGCATTTTATGAGGCTCAGAACATCGCCATAAAGCATGGGCATCAGGAGGTCGATGTCGAACATTTGGCGCTTGCGCTGATAAGCCAGGAAAACGGACTTATACCAAAGCTTATCACCAGGATGGGGCTGCCGGCGGAAAATATCATAAACGCCCTTGAGATAGATCTCCGCAAAAGACCCCGTGTTTCGGGCGCAGGACAGGAAGCCGGAAAGATATTCGTATCCCAGAGGCTTTCACAGCTCATCGTGAAGGCGGGAGACGAGGCTGACGCACTTAAAGACGATTACGTGTCCGTTGAGCATATTTTCCTTGCGATGCTGTCGGAAGGCACCTCTGCACCATCGGTAAAGGTATTCTCAGCCTTCGGACTGAACAGGGACAATTTCCTTAAGACCCTGTGCGATGTCCGCGGCAACCAAAGGGTGACTACGGACAACCCTGAGGACACTTACGAAGTGCTTGAAAAATACGGCAGGGATCTGGTCAGGGCCGCTCGCGAGAACAGGCTCGACCCTGTAATCGGCCGTGACGAAGAAATAAGACGAGTAATAAGGATACTGAGTCGCAAGACAAAGAACAACCCTGTGCTTATTGGAGAACCAGGAGTCGGTAAGACAGCGATAGTTGAAGGATTGGCAATGAGGATCAACAGAGGCGACGTACCCGAAGGGCTGAAGGACAGATCCATCTTCGCGCTCGACATGGGATCGCTTCTTGCCGGTGCCAAATACAGGGGTGAATTCGAAGAGAGGCTCAAGGCAGTGCTTAATGAAGTCAAGAAGAGCGAGGGACAGGTCATCCTCTTCATTGACGAGCTCCATACCATTGTCGGAGCAGGGAAAGCAGAGGGCGCGATCGATGCCGGCAACATGCTGAAACCCATGCTGGCAAGAGGAGAGCTGCACTGCATAGGAGCGACCACGCTCGAAGAGTACAGGAACTACATCGAGAAGGACGCTGCGCTTGAAAGAAGGTTCCAGCCTGTACTGGTAGAGGCTCCAGACGTTGAGGACACCATATCTATACTCAGGGGCCTTAAGGAACGCTTCCAGCTGCATCATGGGGTAAGAATACAGGACAACGCGCTGGTTGCCGCGGCTATACTTTCCAACCGCTACATATCGGACAGGTTCCTTCCGGATAAGGCCATAGACCTTGTAGATGAAGCATGCGCCATGATCAGGACTGACATCGACTCCATGCCGGCTGAACTGGACGACGTCTCCCGCCGGGTTATGCAGCTTGAGATAGAGGAAGCGGCACTGAAAAACGAGAAGGACAAGGCGAGCAGGGACCGGCTTGAAGCCCTTCAGAAAGAGCTAGCCGACCTCAAGGAGAAGGCGAATACCCTAAGGGCACAGTACGAGACAGAGAAGGCAAATATTTCGAAGGTCAGGAGCCTGCGTGAAGAGATCGAAAAGGTAAGGCGCGAGATCGAGAAGGCGGAGAGGGAATATGACCTTAACAGGGCCGCGCAGCTGCGCCACGGCACCCTTCCCGGACTTGAAAAAAAGATAGAGGAAGAGGAGAAGGCCATTGCTTCCGGCGGGTCGCGCCTGCTCAGGGAAGAGGTCACGGGCGGCGAGATAGCAGAAATAATTGCCAAATGGACCGGAATACCGGTAACAAAGCTGATGGAGGGTGAAATTGAAAAGCTTCTGCACCTTGACGACGAGCTTCATCGGAGGGTCATTGGCCAGAACGAGGCTGTAGAACTTGTAGCGGACGCCGTTTTAAGGGCGCGTTCAGGCATCAAGGACCCCAAAAGGCCAATCGGTTCCTTCATATTCCTTGGCCCTACGGGGGTTGGAAAGACAGAACTTGCAAGGGCGCTGGCAGAAACGCTTTTTGACTCTGAAGAAAATATGGTAAGGATCGACATGTCGGAATACATGGAGAAGCACTCTGTCTCAAGGCTGGTCGGCGCTCCTCCCGGGTATGTCGGTTATGATGAGGGAGGCCAGCTGACCGAAGCTGTCAGGAGACACCCATATTCAGTCGTGCTTTTCGACGAGATCGAAAAGGCACATCCTGATGTCTTCAACATCCTTCTTCAGATACTTGACGACGGCCGCGCGACGGACAGCCACGGCAGGACCGTGAATTTCAAGAACTGCGTGATCATAATGACAAGCAACATAGGTGCGCAGGACCTTATCAGCGGGATGGACGCCTCGACCGGGGATATATCCGAGGCAACGAAGGCAGAGGTCATGTCTGCCCTAAGGAGTAAGTTCAGGCCGGAATTCCTAAACAGAGTCGACGAGATAATATTTTTCAAACCACTGCGGATGGAAGAAATCACAGAGATCGTGAAGCTGCTGCTGAAACAGCTTGAGGAAAGGCTAAAGGAAAGGAACATAACCCTTGAAGTGACTCCCGAAGCACTAAATATCGCCGCCAAAAACGGCTACGACCCTGTTTACGGAGCAAGGCCGCTGAAAAGATATCTGCAAAAAAGACTTGAGACTCAGATCGCCCGCCTTATAATAAGCGGAGAAGCTGAGGAAGGTTCGGTGATAAGGGTCGAGAACCAGGGGAACGACCTGGTGATACATGTAGAGTGATCCAATTTTTGATAAGTTGATTTCCGGGGCTGCATCTGACATGGAGTTGTCGCCCCGGGATCAGATTTTAAATCAATGATAAGAGCAGGAGGATTTCGAATGTCACAGAATATCGAGAAGCATGAATTCCAAAGCGAAGCAAGACAGGTCCTGGAGCTGATGATCAACTCCGTCTACTCCAACCCGGATATTTTTCTTAGGGAACTTATATCGAACGCCTCTGACGCGCTCGACAAGCTGAGGATTGCGAGCCTGAGCAAAACCGAGCTTACCGATCCGGCAAAAGAAGGCGAGATCAGGGTAGTTATAGACGGGAAGGCTATGACGCTTACCGTCAGCGACAACGGCATCGGGATGGATAGGGATGAACTTGTATCATACCTCGGCACTATCGCGAGGAGCGGTACAAAGGAATTTATCAAGGCAATGCAGGAGGCAGCCTCCTCAAAGAACAGCGATCTGATCGGTCAGTTCGGCGTAGGATTTTATTCCAGTTTCATCGCAGCAGACAAAGTCACCGTCGAAACAAAAAAAGCAGGCTCAGACAAAAGCTGGACATGGGAATCGGAAGGTGAAGGCACATATACCATTAGTGAAGCTGACCGTGATACAAACGGCACATCCGTTACCCTCCACATAAAGGAGAGGGACAAGGACGACGAATCGTCAAAAGATTACCTCTCAGAGTGGACACTCAGAAGCATAATAAAACAGTACTCAGACTTCGTTACCTATCCGATCTACCTTGAAGACAGGTCAAAGACGGATAAAGAGAAGGAAGAGCCCGTCAATTCGATGAAGGCCCTTTGGACAAGACCGGAGAGCGAAGTCGGCGACGATGAGTACAGAGAATTCTACCGCCACCTGACACACGACTGGGAAGACCCGATCGAACGCATCAGCTACAAGGCAGAAGGCTCAAGTGAATTTCGCGCTCTGCTCTATATCCCCTCCCGTCCCCCGGTCGACCTGTTTTTCCAGGACGGCAAACATGGGGTACAGCTCTACATACGCCGCGTATTCATAATGAACGACTGCAGCGAGCTGATTCCCGAATATCTTCGGTTTATCAAGGGAGTCGTCGATTCAGAAGACCTGTCGCTCAATATTTCACGCGAGATACTCCAGCAGGACAGGCAGACCGCCATGATAAAAAACAACATTACACGTAAAGTGCTTGACGCGCTTAAAAAAATGAAAACAGACCGCCCCGAGGAGTTTAAAAAATTCTGGCAGATGTTTGGGATGGTCCTCAAGGAAGGAATAATTTCCGATACAAAGAACCGCGAGCAGATAATGAAACTATGCCTCCTTGACAGTTCCGGAGGCGAAAAGACCACTCTGGAGGAATATGTTTCAAGGATGTCTGACGGGCAGAAAAATATTTACTACATCACCGGGGGCCCTGTCAAAAATCTTGAGATATCACCAAAGATCGAAGGATTTAAAAAGAAAAACATAGAAGTCCTCCTGTTGGGAGATGCAGTTGACGAGATATGGGTAAACCATGCAAGGAAGTTCGGAGACTATGAGTTCGTATCCGTTTCTCAGGAAGATATTGCCCTTCCGGAGGGAAGCGGATTCGACAGCACAGAGGGCAGGGAAGAACTTGAAAAGACGGGGTTTGTCTCAAAACTGAAAGAATCACTGGCCGACATGGTCGAAGATGTTAAGATATCCACAAGGCTTGTAGACTCCCCTGCATGTTTCGTCCAGAAGGGCGAACCCATCTCTCCCCAGATGAGAAATTTCTTCCGCAGCATGGGACAGGAGGTCCCAGAGGAAAAGAAGGTACTTGAGGTGAACCCGGCACACCCGCTCATAAAAAAAATAGCCGCTGAGACTGAAAAAGGAAATGCAGACGTCGCAGAGTGGGCAAATGTCCTGATGGGTCTTGCGTCGATCTGCGAAGGCGAACCCGTAGAGGACGGCAGGAAGTTCACAATGCTTTTGACAAAATTGCTCGAAAAGTAATTTTTTCAAATATGCTTCATGGCGCCCGGTACTTTCCGGGCGCCTTTTTTCATGCACAGCAGAACGTTCGGATCCGTTCCAAAGTCTGACTGGACCATATGAAATAAGCGGTTTGCCCTGTAACTCGCTCTTTTGATATGATAAACTGACAAGATGAAGAAAATACTCTCGCTCCTTACAGCAATAATAATATTTGCAGCTTCTCCGTCATATGCGTTTGAAAAGGCGGTTCCGATGGATTTTATATTTAAGGGCGGCGACTTTCGTGAGCACATGATCATGGTTATTGACGCTCCGCTTTCAGCGAGGATAGCGGGACCTGACGGATCCCATTTTTATATTGATTTTACAGGCAGATGCGAACTTCAGAATACCGAAACGGACGACAACGGCATAGAAACCTATTCCGCAGCCCCAAACACCGTGACAGTAAGGTCCTCCGCTGAAAAGACCGGTAACGGCAGCCTTGCCGCAGGCCTTATATACGAACCTGTCACCTCTTCACTCGCATGGCTCGTTCACTCGACCGGCCCCGCCGGGACGGGAGAAAGGTGGACGGAAGAGCTAACCGAGAGTGAGTATCAGTTTATAGGATTCCAGACTACGATAACCGCTGACGTCGGGACCAACGCGGTCCTTGTGCAGTACGCGGGAGATCTTCCTGACACAAAGGAAATAGTATTGGAAATCACCGATGCCGATGCCACTGAAATTCTAACGCGGAAGTTGATCAGCACCGATGATATCCCGGGCTACTTTCAGATCCCGGGAGGAGGCATCCTTGCCATCGAGAGTGCAGAGAACGTGGACGGCATTCGGATCATCAGTTACGAGTGGGTGAAAGAACCTCCGCTTTAGTGTCGGGATCATACAGGGCAGTATTTGCAAGGCCGTCACTTCTCGCGATATCTTTGAGCCGCCCTTCTCCGCTCTTAGCAACTGCTCGTTCATTGCTTGCCTACAGCTTGCGATCGCTTGCCCGCATTTACGTAGTATAATACTCACCTAAACTCCATAAATTACACTGTGCTAAATTAACAGCACTGCAAAGGGGAAATTCATATGAAACCTTGTTTTATGCCTGCTGACATATTGCTGCCGAATGAAAAAATAGAGATGAAGAAGTGGGCTGTTATCGCATGTGACCAGTACACTAGCCAGCCTGAATACTGGGAAAAGGTCAGGGAGGTCGTCGGTACATCAGCATCTGCCCTTAACATCGTATTCCCCGAGGTCTGCCTCGGAAAAGAGAACGGCAGGATCGAGAATATATGCGCATCAATGAAAGAGTATTTAAAAAACGGAATAGTGAACCAAGCGGTATCCAACGGCTTTATCCTCGTTGAACGCGAGGTGGAACACGGGACAAGGACCGGGCTTATCGGAGTGATAGACCTTGAGGAGTATGATTTTCACCCCGGCTCAAATAAACTTATCAGAGCTACGGAGGGAACGGTACTCTCCAGGATCCCTCCGAGAGTCAGGATAAGGGAGAACGCTGTACTTGAATGTCCCCACGTCTTGCTCCTCATCGACGATCCCTGTAAAAGGCTTATCGAGCCTCTGGCGGCTCAAAAAGCTGACCTGAGAAGACTGTACGACTTTGACCTGATGCTTGGCGGCGGCAACGTAAAGGGTTATGCGATAGAAGGAGAAAGGGCAAAGTCACATATGATGCTTATATCCCAAATGCAGGCCGAAAGCAGCAGTTTCTTCCTCGCTGCCGGTGACGGCAACCACTCTCTTGCAACGGCAAAGACATGCTGGGAGAATATCAAAGCTGATCTGAGCGAAAACAAAAAGGGATCCCATCCAGCCAGGTTCTCCCTGGTCGAGGTCATTAACCTACATGACGATGCACTAAACTTCGAACCTATCCACCGAGTAGTCGGAGATCATGACTACACGAAGGTGCTTGAAGCCTTTCATAAATACGTTAAGGAAAATGGCCTGACCGCTGAGGTGGGCGACGACGTCACATTTGTCGGTCCCACCGGGGAAAAGGCAGCACTTTCTATCGGCGGCCTTGACGGAAGGCTTCCCGTCGATGTCATCCAGCGATTTCTTGATGAACTTACTAAAAACGACCCCGAAAAACTCGACTACATTCACGGCGACAAACATGTGAAGGATCTGGTAAAGAAGAAAAAAGCGACAGGTATCCTGCTGAAATCGATAGACAAATCAAGCCTTTTCCCCGGCATAGCTGCCGGCGGAGTACTGCCCAGAAAGACCTTCTCGATAGGACATGCGGATGAAAAGAAATTTTACATCGAATGCAGAAGGATCTCGGAAGAGCAATGACTCTTTTCGCCAATTCATTACAGCCGCGAGGCTGCAAATTTTCTGCGGCATCTCCATGCCGCACTTCACCAAAGTATTTTTTCGGTTTTAGCGATAACCTCTCCAAAACCACAATTGGGGCAAATCGTGAGTGATGACGACGTAACTTGTGATGCTTCGAACGCGTATGTCAATACGTTGAGGTGATGGAGTATCGCATGTTGTTAAGTCATCGCCGCAATCATTCAGGTTTTACGATAGTCATCAATATCGTAATTGGGATTTAGAGCAAGTGATAACGACGCAACGCGCAGCGGAGCCTTCCGAAGGCGTATAGGGCATACGTCGAAGGAAGGCTCCGCAAGCTTTGCTAAGTTAGCGCTGCTATAAATCCCAATTACCGGCAGCTATGCTCTTAAAATTCCTATACGTCACATTGGCCTCTCCACCCTTGATCGGGCTTACGAATTTTCTGAGGGTATAATCTACTCTTTGGCCGGGGCTATTGCCGTTCCTGCTGTATTTGGCGGCAATGGAGGCACAGAATTTAATGGCCTCGTCTTTTTCTTCTTCTGCAGGAGTTGATGTGAATCTTAATATGACATGGGCTCCCGGTACTCCCTGGGCGTGGAACCAAATGTCGTCAGAGACGGCCAGCTTGAATGTTACGTATCTGTTTCCCCTGGAAGAAAGTCCGGCAAAGACCAGTGCGTATCCGAGATCAAATCTCTTGTGCGGAGGAAGTGGAACGGCAGCTTTTTTCCTGCCGTTCTTGGGACCTTTAGTTATTTTTATCCCAAGCTCCCCTTCGACAAGGGCAAGGGATTCCGGATCATCCATGGACATGGCTATGGCAAACTGTTCCCTAAGGTCATCAAGCTCCTCTTTTACCTTAGCCAATATCTTTACTGCCCGCTCCCGGGCAGAGATTATTTTTTTATACTTCGCATAATAGCATGCGGCGTTTTTTGCGGCGGAGAGCCTTGGATCGAGGGGAACTGTCTCCCGGATCTCATTGCCCTCACTGTCCCAATAGGTAACACAGGCCTCCTCGGCTCCTGAAGTTATCTGCCATGAATTCGCAACAAGGGCATCACCATATTTTTTATACTTTTCAGCATCCTCTTCGTGAAGAAGCTTTTCAATGTCTTCTGTCTGCCTTTCTCGTCTCACTGTTTCGCGTTGGATCTGATCGGTCACGGCTTTTCGCCTTCTGTTAATGGAAACATCGGCGATCGGACTCAGAACGGCCAGATGTCCTGTATCAGTGACTGTAGTATCAGGCAGAGGCGATGCCCCTTCCAATAACTCAGGCAGTGCAGTGAGATAAATTTTTATCATCTGCGGAGCGTAGGGAGATGTGTCGGTTTCATTTTTGTAAAAACCATTCAGGCATCGGGCTGTCCTTTCGGCTTCCATCCCTGAGAGCCTTTCCAGAAGCTTTTTCCCAAAACCGGCGACAGATCTTAACGTTTCAGAAGACGGATGTTGCAGCCAGTCCTCCAGCGTAATGCCATTAAACTCCGGCGGCATTGAGTAAGGATGTCCGGGCAGGACAGAGCGGAACCTGTTATCTGCCGGATGTATATGCTTTGCAGTTTCAAGAACTGTGTTGTTTTCATCAGTAAAGATCAGGTTGCTGTAACGTTCCATCATCTCGAGTGTCAGATGCCTTGTATTGGAAAATCCTGCGCCGATCGTCTTTGTAAATGTAAGTCTGATGATCCTGTCTCTGTTCAGTTGGCAGACATCAGTAAGCTCAGCTCCGGAAATGTTGCTTTTAAGTGCGTTTACTATCGGCGGAGCCTGCTTGGCGCTTGCAATTAGGTCCTTTTTTTCTTTATCTGAGATAACTGCTATTCCGCAGTTCTGCGCGCCCCATGAAAGCAACAGCACCGCGTTTCCCGAAACAGAGACAGCCACCCAGCTGTCCCCGCCCTCAAGTTTCCGGACTCTTTTCCCGATATGTTTTTTCAGATCCCTGCTCCAGATCCAGACAAGTTCAGGCCCGAAAGAGATGGGTAGGACCCCCTTCACACTTACAAATTTATCAGGGTATTAATATAGCATAATCAAGGCTGCAGGGGTGAAACTGGGACGAGGATAGGCAAGCATGGGCAAGCCGTAGGCGAGCGATTGGCAATTACGACCGCTGAGCAACCGCTTAGCGAATGCTCAGCCATCCCTCGCTTAGCAATGTTTTAAAAACATCCCAATTTACCTGCCTAGGATGTCTGCCAGCACTGCAGACAGTTCGGCCGCCAGCGGCGCGCGGAAGGCCATCTTCTGTTTAGTTCGGGGATGTTCAAAGCTGAGCTTCCATGAATGTAGAAAGACCCTATCCTCTTCAAAGGGCGACGGTCTTGATGGGGCGTAAGTCCAGTCGCCTGCGAGGGGGCATTTTATCGCTGCCAGGTGGACCCTTATCTGGTGGGTACGGCCTGTGTGAAGGCGGCATTTTATGAGGGTGTATCCCTTTCTGCTCCAGATGGTCTCATAGTCCGTCCATGCATCCCTGCCGTCTTCGGTTACGGCCATTTTCAGTTTGTTGTACGGATCCCGGCCTATGGGATAGCGGATCTCGCCTTTTGGCGAGGGAGGCGTTCCCCAGCATAGTGCAAGGTATTCCTTTTCAACACTTCTGGCCTTGAAGTCCCTGAAGAGACCTTCCTGTGCTAGGCCGTTCCTTGCTATCACCATAAGGCCGGAAGTAGTCGCATCAAGCCTGTGGACTATGCCCGGCCGCTTTACTCCGTTGAGGCAGCCAATGTCGGGGTATCTGTAGAGGAGGCCGTGGACGAGAGTTCCGGTCCAGTGACCGGGGGCGGGGTGGACGACCAGGCCCGCTGGCTTGTTTATCACTATTATGTCGGCGTCTGAATAAACCTCTTCAAAGGGGACATCCTCGGGTTCGAGATCCAGGGTCTCTTCGGGAGGGACCGAGACCGATATCGCGTCTCCGGCCTCGACTTTTATTGAGGGTTTGATCCGCCTTTCGGGCAGGAGCGATGCCCTTCCCTCCTTTATGAGCTTCTGCGAAAAACCCCTGCTGAGCCCAAGCTGCCTTGAGATGACAAAATCCAGTCTGTGGCCTGACATCTCCTCTGATACGCTGAATGTTTCAGTTACAGCGTTACTCTCCTGAGGACCTTCACCATCATAGAAAAAGAGGGAAGAGGCTTCCCTCTCCCCCGCTTTTATATTTATTTCTTCTCTTTTAGTCTCCGATGACATCTTTGCAGCGGCTGCAGAGGCCTTTTTCTGCAACTTCAGGCCTTCTCTTCCAGCAGCGCGGGCACTTTTCATCTTTTGACTTGTCAACGCCAATTATGAGCCCTGTCGTTTCGTCCTCGTAAATTACTTCCGCGCCATTCACCTCGTCAACGACTTCGCAGGAGGAAACGATGAGCACCATCTCCCATGTTTCGTCGCTGACCTTGCCCGCGAGACCTTTGTAGTAATCGCTGAGCTTGATCTGCACATGAGCGTCGAGCGGGTGACCGATGACCCCCTTGCTTCTTGCTGCTTCGAGTCCGCGGAGCACTCCCTGTCTGGCATTCATGATGCTGTCCCATAAAGCCTCAACAGAGGTATCGAGTCCTTCTCCGAGCGGTTCCGGCCAGTCAGTTAGGAATACGCTCTTGGGCAGGGACGGATCCATCTCGCGCATTTTCTGCCATATCTCTTCCGCCGTGTAGGAGAGTACCGGGGACATCATCTGCGTGATGGTCCTCAGGACCTTCCACATTACGGTGCGGATCGAGCGGCGGCTGTCGTCATGCTCGCCGTCTGCGTAGAGTTTGTCCTTGCTCACGTCGATGTAGAATGAACTGAGCTCGTTGTCGCAGAACTGGTGTATGAGCGTCATCGGCTGATGGAACTCATACTCGTCAAATCCGTTGGTGCACCTTGAACGGAGCTTCTCAAGCTTGATCAGTATGTACTGGTCTATCTGCGAGAGCTTATCATTGGGCATGCTGTCCTTTTCGGGGTCGAATCCCTTGAGGTTTGCCAGGAGGAAGCGTGCTGTGTTCCTAATGCGCCTGTATGACTCTATAAGGTTCTCGAATATCTCCTGCGATATGCGCACGTCACCGCGGTAATCGGAAGAGGCTACCCAGAGGCGTAGTATGTCAGCGCCGTTCTTGTCTATTATGTTCTCCGGGGTCATCGCATTTCCGAGGGACTTGGACATCTTGCGCCCGTCTCCCGCCATGATGAATCCATGAGTAAGCACTATCTTGTATGGAGCCGTCCCGCGAGTCGCAACGCTGTTCAGCAGGGAGGTCTGGAACCAGCCGCGGTGCTGGTCGCTTCCCTCAAGGTACATGTCAGCGGGCCAGCGGAGGTCTTCCCAGTTGTCCAGGACTGCCGAGTGACTTGAACCGGAATCGAACCAGACGTCCATGATGTCCTCGTCCTTGCGGAGGTGGCTGCTGCCGCATTTCGGGCACACTGCCAGGTCTCCTATAAGCTCTTCGGGGCTGAGGCTCCACCAGCAGTTGCTGCCCAGTTCCCTTACCTTGTCGGCCACCCTGCGGACGCGGTCTCCGGTCAGGATTACCTCTCCGCAGTCTTTGCAGTAGAAGGCCGGTATCGGGACTCCCCATGTCCTCTGGCGGCTGATGCACCAGTCTGAGCGGTCCCTGACCATGTTTGTTATGCGTTCCTTGCCCCAGTCGGGGATCCATCTTACTTCATCTATGGATTTGAGGGCCTCCTCCCTGAAGTCAGAGACTGCAACGAACCACTGCTCCGTCGCCCGGAATATTACGGGCTTTTTGCAGCGCCAGCAGTGCGGGTAGGAATGTGAAAGCTTCTCTTTGCCAAGGAGTTTCCCTGACTCGGTAAGCATTTCAAATATCATTTTCTCTGCATCGGGGAGAGACATGCCGGCAAAAAGAGGTGTATCGGGGTAATAGTGGCCCGTGTCATCGACCGGGTTGTAGACCTCTATGCCGTAGCGGACGCCGGTCTCATAGTCATCGTTTCCATGTCCCGGGGCAGTATGTACACAGCCTGTTCCAGTTTCGAGGTCAACGTATTCAGCAAGTACCACGACAACTTCCTTGTCGTAGAAGGGGTGTATGGCCTTTGATAGTTCAAGTTCGGCGCCCTTGCATGAGATCATCGGCTCTTTAAGATCAAGTCCGGTAGCCTTTATGACCTTGTCCTTCAGTCCCTGGGCGATCAGGTAGACCTTGTCACCGACTTCGTAGAAACCGTAATCGAAACGGGGATGTACAGAAACTGCCATAGAAGCGGGAAGGGTCCAGGGGGTGGTCGTCCAGATGATTATGTCGACGTCCCTGCCCTCAAGCTGCGGGAAGACCTTTGCCGCATCTTTGTATGTGTATGCTACGAATATAGATGGTGACACTTCGTCCGAATATTCGATCTCTGCCGCAGCCAGGGCCGTTTCGCAATCTATGCACCAGTGGATCGCCTTGCGGCCCTTGTAGACGAGGCCTTTGTCGACCATGTCAGCGAAGCCTTCAAGCTGGGTCGCCTCGTAGGCCGGGACCAGGGTCATGTATGGATGGTCCCAGTCGCCGATGACTCCCAGGCGCTTGAACTGCTCCGTCTGTACTCCGGCATACTTTTTGGCATATTCGGTGCATCTTTCGCGGAGCTCTACCGGGCTGATGTTATCACGGTCTATCCCCATTTCCTTAAGGACCTTGAGTTCGATAGGAAGACCGTGTGTATCGTATCCGGGGACATAAGGGGCAAAGTATCCGCGCAGCCACTTGTACTTTACTATGAAGTCCTTAAGGATCTTGTTGGTGGCCGTTCCGATGTGTATGCTGGCATTTGCATATGGAGGCCCGTCATGCAGAATGAATGAGGGTTTGTCCTTGTTCTTTTTTTTCAGTTCCTCGTAAAGGTCAATGTCATACCAAAATTTCAGATATTCCGGTTCCCTCTGAGAGAGGTTTGCCCGCATGGGGAAATCTGTCTGCGGGAGAAATAATGTATCTTTATAGTCGTTTGCCATTGATGTTACCTCCTATAAGCTCGGTCCGCCATGTCGTCCGGCATAGGCAGAATTATCGCCATATTGTACAACCTGTACATTATAAATGTGATGCAAGTATGAGACAAGGGGAGGAATAGCGGCATGAGGATGCCGCGGGGAATTGCGGCGCGAATCATGCCGAGGAGAATTTGCAGCCTCTAGGCTGCGGAGAATTTGCTCGCTTCGTCTCGCGGTGAATTTGCGGCTAAAGGCCGCGGAGATTCCATATTGATGATTTAGGGGCCAATTCACCGCTGAATGATCCATTCAGTAAATTCACCAGCGATGATCCTCGCGAATTCACCGCGAGTGCATTCCTTGCAAATTCTCCGGCGGAGGACCTCGCCTTCAGTGTTGCTAAGTCAGCGCCGCGAGATTCCTCAATTGCAGAGGTATCCTTTTCTGCACAGCTCACTTTCTATGATGTCCAGGTCCTCTTCGGTCTCAGCTTCTACCAGGTGGGAGTGGCGGTTCTGGGTCAGATTTTTCAGAGGGCGGCTTCTGCCTGCTGAGATGCTTTCCATCAGTTTTTCGGCGTCTTTTCTCGACTTGACGTTTAAGTCCGCGGCAAAGCTGCCGTACGCCTGATGCTCTACCCTGACGTCCACTATACGTCCGCCCAGGTCAACTATCGTGAAAAGTTCGTCGAGTATGCTCTCATCATCGTGGACTACATAAAAAAACCTTTGGGGCCTTACAGGACTCTGAAGCATGTAGCCGGAACTTGTGGAAAGGATATCGTGCTTTTGAGCCCTGAGCAGTGCAATATCCTGAACAATGACCTGCCGGCTCACGCCGTGCATTTCGGCAAGGCGGACCCCGGAGAGCGGCATCCTGTTCTCCTTAAGCTGCTCAAGTATCCTTTCCCTTCTCTTTTCTCCGTTCATCCGGTCAGTCTGTCCTTTCCAGGTTTTTTAACGACATGTCAAGTATAGAAGAATTGTAGGTAAGAACTCCACAGGAGATGTAGTCAACCCCTGCTTCTTTTATCGCGGCTATCTTTTCGGCCGTGACGTTTCCGGAACACTCGGTGAGTGCCCTGCCGTTTATCATTTTTACTGCTTTTTTCATATCCGCTACACTCATGTTGTCCAGCATAATTATATCCGCTTTTGCCTCAAGCGCATCCCTGACCATTCCGAGATCTTCGGTTTCAACCTCTATCTTATGGACAAAGGGGGCATACTTCCTTGCGAGGGCGATGGCCTGCCTGACTCCTCCGGCTGCCGCAATGTGGTTGTCCTTCAGCATTATTCCGTCAGAGAGGTTGAACCTGTGATTATTCCCTCCTCCCACCCTTACCGCATATTTTTCGAATATCCTGTTGTTTGGAGTTGTTTTTCTGGTGTCAAGCAGCCTGATCCCGCTGCCCTCAAGCATATCAGCTATCTTTCTCGTATGGGTGGCTATCCCGCTCATCCTCTGAATAAAGTTCAGGGCAGTCCTTTCGCAGGAAAGTATCGTCCGTATGTCACCCTCGACCTCAGCTGCGATATCACCGTTTTTCACTGTATCTCCGTCTTTGAAATGAAGGCTGATCTTTATTCCGTCATCCAGAAGCTTGAATACGCGCTCAAAGACATGGAGGCCCGCTATCACGCCATCCTGCTTACAGATCAGCTTTACCCTGCCTTTTGTGTACTCTTTTATTACGGCGTTTGTAGTGATGTCCTCATGCGATATGTCTTCGCGAAGTGCCGACAGTATGAGGCAGTCAATGTTGTTCTGCATCCTTCTCTCCCCTTCTGATCTCGCTGATTACCATATTTTTATCTTTGAGGATCTGCTCTTCGCAGGATATTTGAGGCGGTTCGGGAAAATTGGGATGCTCCCTTATCTGCCAGTTATTATTTATGTCCTGCGCAGCCCTTTTGCTGAATACCAGACTCTCCAGCAGTGAGTTGCTCGCAAGGCGGTTTTTGCCGTGAACTCCGTTGCAGGCTGTCTCTCCCGCTGCGTAGAGGGAGTCCATAGATGTCCTCCCGTTCAGGTCCGTCTCTATGCCGCCCATAAAGTAGTGCTGCGCCGGGACAATGGGTATGGGCTCGCTGGTTATGTCATAGCCGTGTTTTAGGCAGTACTCATAGATCGTGGGGAACCTATTGGCTATGTCGGCCCTTACATGCCCCTTCAAACAGAGGCGCACGTAGGGCATTTTGTCCTTTTCCATCTGTTCGTATATTTTTTTCGTTACCACGTCGCGTGGCTGAAGCTCATCGGTAAATCTGTTGCCCTCTCTGTCTATGAGAACAGCGCCTTCTCCCCTGACTGCCTCCGAGATAAGAAATGCCCTCCCCTGCTCCTCTGTGTAGAGTGATGTGGGATGTACCTGTATATAATTTATGTCTTTGATCTTTATCCCGTGTTTTATCGCAATGGCAAGCGCATCTCCGGTAAGATGAGAAAAATTTGTGGACCGTTCAAAGAGTCCCCCTATTCCTCCGGTTGCAAAGACCGTCACATGAGAGCAGAAATTTTCATAATTTCCATCGGGTCCCCTGACTATCACTCCGCAGCAGCGGTTTCCATCGGTCAATATGTCTGTGACAGTTGTCTTTTCCATTATTGTCACATTTTCCATTTCAAGGACTTTTTTAAGCAGTCTGCCGTTTATCTCACTGCCGGTCCTGTCTTTGCAGTGGAGTATCCTGGGCCTGGAATGGGCAGCCTCCCTTGTATATGAAAAGCTGTCCCCATCGCGGTCAAATTTGACCCCCAGACGGATCAGGTCCCCTATCACTTCTTTGGATTGCCTTATCATGACCGCAACAGCTTCCCTGTTGTTTTCATAGTGTCCGGCCCGGAGCGTGTCCTCCATGAAACTTTCGAAATCATCATCATCGGCCTGAACGCATATGCCGCCCTGCGCCAGGAATGAGTCTGTCTCATCAAGGGTTGATTTGGTCAGTATGGCGATATTTTTGTCCCTATTAAGGTTGAGCGCAGTGAAAAGCCCCGAAACTCCCGTTCCGACGATGAC
Organism: Synergistaceae bacterium DZ-S4; assembly: GCA_025943965.1. Classification (NCBI taxonomy): domain Bacteria; kingdom Thermotogati; phylum Synergistota; class Synergistia; order Synergistales; family Synergistaceae; genus Caenicola; species Caenicola nitritireducens. The sequence continues at coordinate 3,626 of JAPCWD010000010.1, read as the reverse complement.
AACATCAAATTTTTTCATTTTGTCTGTCCGCCTTTTGCATATCTGAGCATATTTTTTAGAGGACGAAGGGCTTTAACCGCAAGAGCCTCATCGACATGGATCTCATGACACGGCTCCTCAAGAGCTCTGAGGACTTTTTCAGGAGTGTTCTTCTTCATATCACCGCATAATGTGCACTTTGAGGGGGTATACAGCTTTATTCCCGGTCTCCTCTTTTGAAGTTCATAGAATATCCCGCTCTCTGTACAGACAATAATTTCTTCAGATGGGTTTTTTCCAATGTAATCAATGATGCCGGAAGTGCTTCCGACGTAATCTGAAAGGACTGCCGCCTCCTCCCTGCATTCCGGGTGGGCGACGACCTTGGCATGAGGATGGAGCCTTTTGAGGTCCATAATATCTTCTGCTTTGATCCCGTCGTGCACGTAACAAAAACCATCATTGAAAATAAAGTTTTTCTCGGACACCTGTTTTGATATATATCTTCCAAGATTCTTGTCGGGTATGAAGAGGATGTTTTTCTCAGGTATTGACCTGATGACCTTCAGTGCATTAGAAGAAGTGACGCATACGTCAGAACAGGCTTTTATTTCTGCGGTCGAGTTTATGTAACAGACTACGGAAAGATCTCCATACCTGCCTCGTATTCTTTTGATCTCCTCCGTCGAGGCCATGTGCGCCATCGGACAATCTGCGGTCAGATCAGGCATCAGGACAGTTTTTCCCGGGTTCAGTATCTTTACGCTTTCCGCCATGAACGAAACACCGCAGAAAAGTATCACTTTTTGCCTAAGCTGTGAAGCTACAGTGCTCAGATAGTAAGAATCACCGACATGGTCGGCAATATCCTGCACTTCGTCCGGCACATAATAATGCGCAAGTATCGCAACGTCCTTCTCTTTTTTGAGTTCCTTGATCCTTTGTCTAACTTTTGTCATTTTTTCCCCTCAACTTGATAAGATCACCGGCACGAAAGATAACACCTGACAAGACAGGTGTCAAGACTTTTGGATTTGTTGATGAAACGGCATTCAGAGATGACAAAAGACAGCGCATCTATTGCGATGCGCTGTCTTTTGTCAGAAAAATCTATGCTTGATTTAGAAGAGGCCTGTTATGCGGCCCTGGTTGTCTACGTCGATCTTTTCGGCTGCCGGGGTTTTGGGAAGTCCGGGCATTGTCATCATCGCTCCGCAGATGGCTACTATGAATCCCGCCCCGGCAGAGAGGCGGACCTCACGTACAGTTATCTTGAAGTTCGTCGGTCTGCCTTTTACCGCTGCGTCATCTGAGAGTGACATCTGGGTCTTCGCCATACAGACGGGGAGGTTGCCGTATCCCATATCCTCAAGTTCCTTGAGAGTCTTTGATGCCTTGTCCTCATATACCGCGTCATCCGCCCCGTAGACCTTCGTTGCTATGGTACGGATCTTCTCTTTAAGCGGCATATCAAGTCCGTAGAGAGGGCGATATTCGTTTTTCTCATTGTCGATCATGTGAAGCACTTGGCCAGCGAGGTCAAGGGCACCATCTCCGCCCTTTGCCCATACTTCGGCAAGGGAGATCCTTGCTCCAAGGTTAAGAGCAGCTTCTTGGACAAGCCTGAGTTCCTCGTCTGTGTCATCTACAAAACGGTTGAGCGCTACGACTACCGGAACCCCGAACTGCTTCATATTTTTGATATGAGCTTCCAGGTTCGGGATGCCTTTTTTAAGGGCCTCGATGTTCTCCGACTTAAGCTGATCCTTCGCCGCTCCGCCGTGAAGCTTGAGCGCGCGGACAGTTGTGACTATCACTACTGCATGGGGGTTGAAGCCCGCATAGCGGGAGACGATGTCCATGAACTTCTCAGCTCCGAGGTCTGAGGCAAATCCGGCTTCCGTTACGACGTAATCGGAAAGTTTTAGGGCCATCCTCGTTGCTGTGACAGTATTTGTCCCGTGGGCGATGTTAGCGAAGGGGCCGCCGTGTACGAAAGCCGGGACGCCTTCGATCGTCTGAACAAGGTTGGGGTTGATGGCATCTCGGAGAAGCGCCGTCATAGCCCCCTCTGCCTTTATGTCATGCGCCGTTACGGGCTTGCTGTCATACGTGTATGCTACGACTATTTTGCCGAGGCGTGCCTTAAGGTCCTCAAGGCTGTCCGCGAGGCAGAAGATAGCCATGACTTCCGATGCCACAGTAATGTCAAAACCCGTTTCACGCGGAACGCCGTGTGCAGTCCCGCCAAGCCCTATAACTATGTTGCGGAGGGCACGGTCATTCATGTCCATGGCCCTGCGCCACACTATCCTGCGCGGGTCTATGTTGAGCTGGTTGCCCTGCTGAAGGTGATTGTCGATCATAGCGGAGAGGAGGTTATGTGCTGTTCCTATCGCATGTATGTCACCGGTGAAGTGTAGATTGATCGATTCCATCGGAAGGACCTGTGAGTAACCGCCGCCGGCTGCTCCGCCCTTTACTCCGAAGCATGGGCCGAGCGAAGGCTCTCTGAGGCATGTCATGGCTTTTTTGCCGTGCTTCACGAGCCCCTGGGTGAGGCCAATCGTAACGGTGGTCTTACCCTCTCCTGCCGCGGTGGGCGTAGTTGCCGTTACAAGGATAAGCTTCCCGTCTTTTTTATCCTTTAGTGTATTGAAGAAATCCAGGGAGATCTTTGCCTTGTCGCTTCCGTACGGGATCACATATTCATCTGGGATACCCGCTTTTTCGGCTATTTCATGGATCGGTCTGAGTTTCGCCTGCTGTGCTATTTCGATATCTGAGAACATAATATCCTCCTCCTGATATATAATTACTCCTGAGCCTAAAGTAAATATATATACCATAAGTTGCTCAAAATGTTAATGTTTAATACTGATTTTTATTTTCGTGATGTATGGTGATAAAGCATGAAACAATGGAAGAACGGAAATCTGATAAGCAAGACCGGGTACTCTCTTAACGGCATATGGTCGGCATTCAAGTCTGAGAAAGCCGTCAGACGCGAGTTCGGCGCTCTGGCGTTTCTGGTGGTTCTGGCACTTTGGAAGGGCAAAGATGTCAAAACTGTTCTGGCCGTATTTCTGGCAGGCCTCTTTCCGATAGTGATCGAACTTATCAATACATCCTGCGAGACGATGATCGATATGCTCCTGGGCCCCATCTACAGGGAGGATGTCAGGCACGCGAAGGATATGCTGTCAGGCGCAGTTCTGATCAGTTTGTTTTGCGGTTACACCGCTGCATTAATTTTAATATTTGGGTGAGTTTCCCAAATATTAAAATTGTGAAGTGCGGCAAGGGTAAGCCGCGTGAAACTGCGACAAAATCTGTCGCGTGAAGCGATGGTGAAGCAATCGTAAGGGCGGTCAAACGATAGTCAAACGTTGTCAAACAATAGTCAAACGGTCGTGAGAACCTAAAGAACCAAGTCCATTTTGTCGTCCCCGAATGCCTCAGTCGGGGATACAAGTGACTCTAGGTCCTTGCTATAACTAGCTTTTTAAGTTCCAAACAGAAGCCGCTCGTATCATAAAATATATTTACCAAAGAGATAACATAAGAATAAAAGTAAGCGTCTTTTCATAATACTGGTCATTTGGGTAGAATTACCCTAATGATATAGAGGTGCCGGGAAGACCGAA